>JBDHMC010000194.1:0-5025 GCA_039656355.1 Gemmatimonadota bacterium
TGAATCCCGAACTCGGCGCAGAAGTAGGCCACTACTCTCTCCGGGTCGTCGCCGAAGTTCTTGACGAACCAGGTCCCGCTGGTGGAATCCTCGAGAGCCGCTGCATCCATGACCTTGCGGTACTTCTCAAGGAACTCTGAATCTCGCGCCAGCGCGGCAAGACGGGCCGGATCTGCTCGTCGGAGGACCTCGATGGGGTTTCGTCCCGAGAGCTGGTACAGAGTGGGATCAATCTCCCAGAAAAGTGCCCGAGCAAAACGATTCCATCGCCAGGAGAAGTTCAGGGCGATGTCCCCGAGGCCTTGGAGAGGCTCAGGCAGGTAGGGAATCTTCGTGGATTTTGAGGCCATATCTATCAGAGGAAGGCGAGAGGAAAAAATCTTCGGACCGACCGCCCAGGGGCGTTTGGGAAGTTACCTGGTGGCCGTCCCTCCGGTCAGGCCCTGAGAGGAACGAGCAAGACTCCCGAATCGATGGTGATATCGGGAGTCTTTTCGGGATCCTCGATCTTGGCCCGGGCTCAAAAAGGAAAGCTCCGGCGGCAGGACTCGAACCTGCGACCCGACGGTTAACAGCCGTCTGCTCTACCAACTGAGCTACGCCGGAAAAACTCCTCCCAAGAGGAGAAAAAAAGCTACCCAGGGCCCTTTGGAGTGTCAACGGGATCTAACGACCCTCGAACAGAGGTTCCTTGCATCAACCGGAGGACCGCTGGCCCTATGTCATGAGCTCCGGCCCAGAGCTCCCGGAACCGGCCATGGGCCAGGGAGGCCTCTTCGGCCCCGAACCGAACGGCCCAAGCGGGCCCCCGATGTGGGAAGGGCCGATGGAACCAATGGAGCCCCATGAGAAGACTGTGGGGGCCCTGGTCGGCCGAAAACACGGTAAAGTCCGGAGACCAGCCTCCGAGGGGAGCGGATCGGATTTCCATCACACCCGCTTGAAGCAGTCTCACTACGCGAGTGAGGTTCTCTCGTTTCACTGGGTCCATCACCAGGGCGTAGGCCTCTCCTTCTACGGTTCGGGCATTCACCTCGGCGACCAGGACACGAAGGCGGTGAAGACCCGTCAACTCCCGGGCCGACAGGTCTACCGCACCAAGCCGGACCTGAAGGATCGCCGCATCCACGGAGGAGCTTCTGGAAAGAAGGTCTCCGAAGAGACTCCTGAAGCTGGTGGAGCTACGCTCGTCCAGTAGGTCGGCGCAGGGTGGGTCGGCAGAGGCCATGCATCGAAAGATGGGAATGCAGGCGGGCGGGAGAATGACGGGGTGGGAACTTCGGTGGGCCTATTCTCTCTCGACCTCGGCCCGCTCCATCTCGAACTCCACCTGAGCCCGATCCCGCGCTGGGACGTCGTGGCAGCGGCGGCATCGGGCCTCGTAGCTCTCTGCGCCTCCCACCTGGATGGTTGGGCCTTCCGCGGGTGCCGGGCTTCCGTCGATGAGGCGCTGGTTCCGGGTGGCCAGGTCGCCACATACGACGCAGATGGCGTGAAGCTTATCGATCTTCTCGGCAATGGCGAGCAACTGAGGGATTGGCCCAAAAGGTTCGCCCCTGAAATCCATGTCCGTACCCGCCACGATGACCCGGACTCGACGATCCGCCAAGGCATTGGCAACCTTCACGACGCCTAAGTCCAGGAATTGGGCCTCGTCGATCGCTACGACTTCCACGTCCTCCCGCACGGCTTCGGCGATCTGAACGGAGGTGGAGACCGGAATGGCTTCGGCTTCGTGTCCGTCGTGGGAGCTGATGGTGAACACGCCGCCGTATCGGTCATCTAGATGGGACTTGAAGACCTGGACCCGCTTCTTCGCGATGAGGGCGCGTCGGACCCGTCGGAGGAGTTCTTCCGATTTCCCGCTGAACATCACTCCGGATACGACTTCGATCCAACCGTCTTGGGCACCGTGGTACATGGGAAGATAGGAGGTCGACGTAAAGCCAGAAAAAGGGAAGAACCGGTGGAGACGCCATGGTGACTCCGGGGCAATCTTACCTATTCACCATGGGGCTGTCCAGCACGCCGGTCCGCTTTTAGGTTCCGTTTGTCCCCTGGGGTAACCCCCCTGGGGATTCGTTGTCTTGGCCAGTGAGCTGAGTTGTGAAATCATCAGTTCATGCCGTAGAACAGGGAGCATTATGCGCATCCGAATAAGGCTTTTCCGAGCCAGCCTTCCGCTCGTGTTCTTGGGTGCATCCGCCTGCTCGGGCGGGTTTCAGGAGCAGCCGTCTCTTGTGGTGTACGTGTCGGTGGACCAGCTGAGAGGCGACCTTCTCGAACGCTACGACTCTCTTTTCACGGGTGGCTTTCGGCGCCTGCATGACGACGGCTACAGATTTCTCTCGGCCACCCATGACCACGGGAAGACGGCAACCGCCGCAGGCCACGCCACCCTCTCCACCGGGGTATTTCCATCCCGGAGCGGGATCGTAGCCAATGAATGGCTGGAGCGGACACCGGATGGCTGGCGCTCCGTCTACTCGGTAGAGGACACCCTTACCCACATCCTCGGCATGCCGGTGTTGGAAGGGCGATCACCGAAGAATCTTCTCAGAGGCGGCTTGGCCGATTGGATCGTAGATGCCGACTCGGGTGCAATCGTGGTGTCGGCTTCCCGGAAAGACAGGGCAGCAATCACGATGGCCGGAAAAACCCAGGGCCATGTCTTCTGGATTCCCGAATATGGGGCCCAGTGGGTCACCTCCAGTTTTTTCGCGAACGACTATCCGGCGTGGGTGGAGCGGATCAACCGGGATGAAATGCCGAGGATTTTCGGGGACTCCATCTGGGAGCAGACGATACCTTCTCCCATTCGGGATGCCAGTCGGCCGGATACCGCGGCCTATGAGGGAGATGGGGTCCACACCTCCTTTCCCCACCGATTCTATGAAGAGACCCGAAACCCGGATCGGCCGGGCGCTCTGAATCGTTGGGCCTACAGCCAGATCCATCCGGATGCGGCGCTAGGGGTTTTCGCCAAGGAGGCGGTTCTTTCTCTGGGCCTCGGGAAAGACGCGGTTACGGATTATCTGGGTCTTTCCTTTTCCCAAACCGACGCCGTCGGGCATGAATACGGTCCACTCAGTAGGGAACAGCTGGCGAACCTGCTGCACCTGGATGGGGTGTTGGGGGAACTCATGACCCTCCTGGACCAGGAGGTGGGAGAGGGCCGCTGGGTCATGGCCTTGAGTGCGGACCACGGGGCGTTGACGGTTCCTGAGTACCTGGTGGAACAGGGCGAAGAGGCTGGCCGGGCCACAGGGGAGGATTTTGCTCTGCTACGCCAGACTTTTCAGGCCTTCCGAGACGAGGAGGGTGATCCTCAGGAGGTAGCGGACTCCTTGGTGTCAGCCCTCGAACGGTTTCCCTTTGTCGCCGATGCCCTGAGTGTGCTGGAGCTTACGACCCCGCCTCCGGCAGATTCCTTTGTTGTTCTGATGCGGAACTCTCACCACCCGGGGCGATGGATCGGCGGTCAGGGGAGTCAGGGATCTGGGGTGGTTTTCCGATTTGTGGAGGGTTACTACCCCAGTACCTCGGCAAGGGGGACAGGCCATGGTACTCCCTATTATTACGATAGGCACGTGCCGTTGATCTTCTACGGGACCGGCGTTGAGTCGGGGGTATTCCGTGGTCCGGTCAGGACTGTCGACATTGCACCGACCTTGGCGGGCCTTGCAGGGATCGCTACGCCCACCGATCTTAATGGACAGCCCCTCCTGAAATAACCAGTCCCTCGTACTACAACCGGGTCGTGGCACCCTTGCGCATGTGGCTGGGTGCCCCAGATGCCCGGCAAACTTTACCGATAACTGGGAAATCTGTTTCTTGACAGCGGACCCCGACTGTGACCATAGTAATTCAGTAAGGGGTAAACATTTGATTCCTTCTCCTTGAAGCTTTGTTTGAAGGGGCATCTGGGGAGGGGAATTGAAAATAATGCGGAGTCCGTTTTCGCACTCACGGGACGACAGGTCCCCGCAAAAAGCCACCGCTAGGTGGCAGGCTCGCTAGTGGCTCTTCAAACCGAGGGACTACATCCTGAGCAGGGTGGCTGGACAATCCAGCGAGCTGAGGACCTGTTGAAATCCCTGCCGGGAATTCTATCCGTCCGGGTCGTCGCACGGCCCGGAGGGGAAATCCAGGAGATTCATCTCCTCACGACGACAGAGGTGCCAGCGAAGCAAACGGTTCGAAATGTGGAATCGGCCCTCAAGGCCAGGTTCCACCTGGAGGTGGATCACCGAAAGATCTCGGTGGCTCAAACCTCCGACCCGCCCCCGCCAAAGAAAGAACCTGAGGCTAGTAAACCTGTGTTGATAGAAAAAATCACACCTAGCCTCGGCGCCCGGATCCTCTTCCGTCGGCACCAGGTCGAGATGGAGAGGGCCCACACAGTTAAAGTAGCCGTGAGCCTGGAATGGGAAGGCGCTGAATACGTCGGTGAAGCTGTCGGCACAGACCTTTCCCGCTCCCGGTTCGAGACCGTGGCCCGGGCCACGATCTCCGCCACGCAAAAGATCGTCAGCATGTTGCGGGAGGGGACTTCGAAACCGGAAGTCACCCTCACGCTCGACGGAGTAAGAGTGGTGGAGGCCTTCGACCGGAACTACGTCCTGGTGGGCGTGAACGCGATCTGTGATCGAGAGATCGCGAGCTTGGCCGGAGCCTCGGCGGCTGAAGACACATCCGACCGAGCAGTTATCCTGGCCACCCTCCAGGCCACTGATCGCTGGGTCCGGGGCCGACTTTAGGCCCGGGCTCAAAAGCCTCCACTAGACCTAGGCTGTAGAACCTTCTACCAAGGAGAAACCCCCTCGGCCCACCAGAGCGAAGCGTGAGCGGATGAGCGGAGCGCAGCGGCTTCAAGCGGTATCGAAGCTGACTCCATAACACGAAAGGAGGACTGCGCATGTTCGCGAATCTGTTTGAGTTTTTCGGCATGATGCTGACGTTGGTACGCGGCGTCGCTGGCTGGTAAAGGTCGATTATTGGGTGGGACGAGGGGAATCCCTTTAT
>JBDHMC010000195.1:0-4969 GCA_039656355.1 Gemmatimonadota bacterium
CGATCATGTGGTGCACGCGCTCCCGAAGGACCCCTCCCAAGGCCTCCGTTGGCATCTCCAGGAGATCGCTCTTCGAGTATTCCTGAAAGGCGTATCGGAGCTTTGTCTTCGAGCCCATGCTCTTTCCTTCGAGAAATGCCGTTACCGACTGGGTTTCGCCAACAGAAGCACACAGGCGATGGTCACCAGGACTCCCAGGATGAGGGGGAACAAATGAGTCCCGTCCCGCAAGAAACCCACCAATCCATAGAGGGCCAAGGTGTTGGCCACCAGGTTCACGATGAGACCCCACACCCGGCCCGACCAGATTCCGTAACGACGGTCTAGATCGATCATCGGATCCACCATCCTACCCGATTGAATACGTAGACGATGGCAACGCAATTGAGGAGGGTGAGCTGGAGCATGATTCCCAGGTTCCAGACGTAGGATTTGCTCCGATCCTCACCAAGAAGACGACGGTCGTTAAGCAACAGGTAAAAGGACCAGCCCACGATGTTTGTTGCCAGAGAAAGGAAAGCTGCAATCGCAATCACCAGCCAGATGGGTCGGGGGTACCAGACCGCAAGGAAGCCGATCTGGGGAAGCAACGCGCAGACCTTCCATCGCCAAGACCGCGTGTCCGGCGTCCACCCAAGTGCCTCGTGGATGGCGATGGCTCCGGCGATCCCCATCCCGACGGTGGTGGAGATGGGCACTGCGAGGAAGGCGATGTAGAACAGAACGGCCGACCATGTGGGCCCGAGAAGTGGCGCCAAGGACGCGGCCAGCTCCGGTGCGGTCTCCGGTGTGATGCCAACCTGATGAAGCGTGCCGGCGAAAACCGCCATTACGAGGAAGTTGACCAGCACGAAGGGGAGGAACAGTCCAAAGACGATGTCCACCCGAGCCAGCGTCTCGTGCTTTCTCCCCCAGCCCCGAGCAAGGCCTGCGTACTGGAAAAGGACCCAATCCATCACGCCGATGGCCGCCGCCGAGGACGCCACGAAGAGATCGACCCCCTCCACACCAGAGGGAAGCCAGGGCACAAAAGCGCCGTGGGCCACGGCTCCCCAATCCACCCCCACCAGCGCCAGACATATGCCGAAGCAGACCAGCATGATGCCGATGGCGATCTTCATGAAGTTCTCGACAAGGGAGATGCCCCTTTTGCCCCGACCATAGCTCAGAGTCAGGTAGCTGGTTACAGCCATGAAGAGGATCCAGTTGACCTGCCGAGGGAACTCGAACCCGAGCATGGGAGCCAAGGATTCGATGAGGTGGGTGCCAATGCTGTACTGGCCGAAATTGAAGATGACGGCCACAGCAGCCGTCCCGATCAAACCCGTCATCAGGGATCCGACGATCAGGCCGTGATACCGATTCTGCTCGATGATTACCCGGAATCCGCCACGGCAGGTGAATCGGGCCGAGGCCGCCATCATGAAGATGCCCAGGCCCATGGACAGCCAGATCATCCAAAGGGTTTTATACCCAAAGGCAGCCCCCGAGAGCATGGCGGCCGTGAGGGTGCCCGCGCCCAGGGTTGTGGCGGCTCCCAGGAAGCCAGGGCCACCCAGTTTCAAGTAGCCCAGGAGTTTCGACCATGGCGGTGCCTGACTGAGCCGATCCAGTTCCGTGGCTTCAGCGGCCAGCTTGTCTGGAGGCAAAGCTTCGGCTAGAGGATACTTCCGGACCTCATCCCGATCCCTCATTCAACCTCCCGCAGTCAGTGTACGGACAAGGCTTCACTCCATCCGAACTCCAGCCCTACCGGCTCGCCAACCCTCCGGCGGTTTCACCGCCGTCGATAACGTAGATCTGTCCCGTGAGGTACGCTGCGTCATCCGAAGCGAGGAAAGCGAAGAAAGCCGCGACCTCCTCCGGTGTTCCATGTCGCTTCAGGGGAAGCTTCCGGTTGACCTCATCCAGCATCTCGTCCGTGTATTCAGCCCTCTGCATGGGCGTGAGGATATAGCCCGGGGCGATGGCATTGACCCTGATGTGAGGAGCAAACTCAAGCGCCATGGACTTGGTGAGCTCAATGACTCCGGCCTTGCTGGCGTTGTAATCGGAATAGTACCGGTACCCGACGAGTCCGTTGGTGGAGGCTGTGTTAAGGATCACCCCGCCATCATTCGCCATCATATGCCGGGCAACCGTCTGGGCGACAAAAAAAACACCGTTCAGGTTCACTCCGATCACCCTATCCCACTCTTCCCTGGTGATGTCCAAAAAATCGTGGCGGATGCTGATGCCCGCGTTGTTGATCAACACGTCGACTCCGCCCATGATCTCGATGGACTCTCGGATGGCGTCCTGAACCTGATCCAGGTCCGAAACGTCACACGCAATAACTCCGGCTGTGCCGGGAAGGTCGGCGGCGAGTCTCTTCCCCGCTTCCTGGTCTCGATCCAACACCACGACCTCTGCGCCCTCTTCCAGGAAACGGGCCGCACAAGCCGCCCCGATCCCGCTGGCCCCACCCGTAACGACTATGCGCTTCTTTTCCAGTCCTCTCATGGTTCATTCCTTGGTACGTTTCGAAGTATCCTCACTCCCCTGACACGCGGTAGACGCTGGTATCACGGTTCCCGGATGCGATCTGGTAATAGCCGTCCAGCCACCGGTCGGTCTCCGTGTCACCCGAGTCCACCTTCAGGGGCTCTCCCCGGAGGGTGGCGAGCTTGTTGGGCGTCGCCACAATGATGAGCTGCTCTTTTCCCACCTGCCGTATCACTCTTGGGCTGATGGGTTGATTCCCCCTCCCGAATAGGTATCCCTGACCACCCACGGGGGTGACGATAATCCTGGCCTGTCCCTGCCCAAGCAGAGCCAGGAGCTCCTCCTCGTTCAGGTCCTTTCCCACCAGTTCGCGGTCCCGAATCAGGTCCACCCCCAGGAGACTGAAGTCCAGCCCCAGGAGTTTCATGATCTCCGCGGTGCTGGTCCCCGGCCCCACCACATACGCTAGGCCCTCTTCCATTCGGCGGACGACTCCGGCTGCTATCGCCTGTTGGACGTAGCGCTCATCCTCCGCGCTCCCCGCCTTCAGGCCCTGCACATGGCCACGCCGGTAGGGTATCGTCATGTAGCCAAAGAGTCGTGCGGCCACGTGACCTCCTCGGAGGGCCTCCTCGTCGATGTCCATGACCTCTGCCGTCCGAGTCCGCCTCGGTTCTTCGAACAAGTACTGGGACGCCAGATCCCCTGCCCGTGCCGGGTTAACGCCAAAGACTGCCGAGTGCATCTTCACTCCGGTGGGAATACCCAGGCACACCACGTTATCCTGGGCTCGAGTCACGATGTCTCTGGCGGTGCCATCCCCGCCCGCGAACAAGAGCAGGTCGACTCCCAAGTCCATCATCCGATCCACAGTATCCTTGGTGTTCGCAGCCGTGGTCCGGTCGCCCACCTCAATTGCCAAAACTTCCGCTTCGACATCGCAGTCCTTAAGGACCCTCTCCCCCATCTCCTTCGGCGCGGTAACGAACCTCAGTCGTTTCGAAAACGGAACGAGGGCCCTCACGGCATCGGTGGCGCGGCGCGACGATTCCGGACGCGCTCCTAGGGAGAGGGCCTGTTCCAGAACCTCAGCTCCGTCCGTTCCTTTTAGCCCTACCCTTCCCCCCATACCTGCGACGGGATTGATGATGAGGCCTATGGTCTTCATGACCTTACGAGCCTATCCGGGTCACCGGAGGAGTCCCAAAACCAGAGTCGTCTCTTATATGCGTTCCCTCTTCCCCTGGGCGCACTTCTTCAGGTAACTACGCCAGGTTACAGCCCATTTTTCCGGATCATCCAGCGTATCGTGTCCGGGCTGGTGAGTGACACTGTTATGGGGGGCGGTCTTCACCAGTTCCGGATTTTCATAGGCCTCTTTGGACACCTGCTTCAATACCGCGATGTATTCGTCCAGTTCGGCCTTGGAGTACGACTCCGTGGGCTCCAGGGTCATGGGCTCGGGGACGATGAAGGGATGGTGGCTGGACCACATGTGCATTCCGAAATCAGCCAGCCGGGAAGTGATATCCCACGTTCCCACCCCGGTGTCGTTGAACAGCTCCTCCCAGCTATAACGGACTTGCTCGATCCGATGACGCCCCTGAGCGTACGGGGCGCTGGTCCCCCGAATCTCCATGACCTTTTTGAAGAGGTAGTTGTTGTTGAGGACCGCCACCCGCGCCACCTCTTTCAGACCGGAGGCCCCCAGGGCCCTTATCCAGGAGTAGGCTTTGACCACGGCGGGCATCACTCCATAGAAACTCCTGATCTTCCCTATGGTGTTGGGCAGGTCATAGTCCAGGGAGTAATTAGAACCGTCGAAGTCAACGAGAGGCGTCGGGAGGAAATCCTTCAAAGCCTCAGTGGAGCCCAGGGCCCCACTGCCCGGGCCCCCGCATCCGTGGGGCGAAGAGAACGTCTTGTGGAGGTTGAAGAAACAAAAGTCGAATCCGGCTTCCTTCGCACGGGTGATCCCTAGAATCCCATTCGCGTTGGCCTGATCGTATCCACATAACCCACCCACTTCGTGGATGGCCTTGGTGAACTCGGTGATCCGGGCGTTGAAGATTCCCGTGTCTTCCGGGTTCGTGATGAAGAGAGCCGCAGTGCGATCCGAGACTGCTGCCTTCAGTGCATCCAGGTCCGGCGATCCGTCGGCGTCGGGATACAGGTTGATGACCTTATAGCCCAGGACCGTTGCGGCCGAATAATCTGATGGATGGGAGAAGATGGTGGTAATGATCTCATCTCTCTGATCACCCTCTCCCCGGGCCTGATGATAGGCCCTCACCATGGATGCCATACCCAAAATGGCGTGGGAGCCCCCTCCGGGTTGAAAACTGAACCGGTCCAGACCGGAGATCTCACGTAAGAAGAGATCGAGTTTATGGATGATCTCCAAGATTCCCTGGGCCGTTTCCACCGGTTGGAGGGGATGCAGCGCAGTGAACTTGGGGGAGGTCGCGAACTGTTCATTGATCTT
>JBDHMC010000196.1:0-9752 GCA_039656355.1 Gemmatimonadota bacterium
ACATGCTGGGCCAGGAATCCCCGAACCCGGGGTAGTACATGTCGAACCCGATCTCCGTGTAATACGGCCAACCGAAGTAATCGCAAGCTTCGGCGTTCCCCTCCCCATAGAGTTGCTGCCACTTCATCGTTACCTCGGGGATGGCTTTGTGAACCGGGGTCGCTGCGGGAAAGAAGAAGTAGGAGTCCCCACCCATTTCATGGAGGTCCACGTGGACAACCGGGTTCCACCTCAGGTACTCAACGGTACGCTGTTGAGTCTCGACTTGGGTCTGCCAGGACCAGTCCCGGTTTAAATCGAAGTAGTAGTGGTTCGAGCGGCCTCCGGGCCAATCCGAACCGTGCTCCCAACTATCCGGATTGTCGCTGTAGGTCATCCCGACCCGCTTACGGAAGCTGTTGACTACACGTTCCCGACCGTCGGGATTGGAGGCCGGGTCAATGATGACGACCACTTCGTCGAGGATGTTTTGGGTTACTGCATCGGTGCCCGCGGCCAACTGATAGACGGTGAGAATGGCAGCCTCGGTACCGGCAGATTCACTTCCATGAACGCTGTAGGAAAGCCAGGCCACGGCCGGGTTTCCCTGGATAATGGCGTCCAGATCGTTTTGGCTCGTGCCACGGGGATCAGCCAGCCGGCCCATGTTCTGTCGGATTTCCTCCAAGCGGCCATGGTTCGTCGGGCTTGTAATGGTCAGGAGAAGAAGATCCCGGCCCTCGTTGGTGACGCCATACGATCCCAGGGAGACCCGGTCACTGGCCTCAGCCACAGCTTCGAAGTAAGCCTGGAGTTTGTGATGCGAGGTGAAGTCATCCCCTATCGAATACCCCAGGAACGATGCCGGAGTAGGAATGGAGGAATCGTAGGTCCCCCCCGGGAACCAGTCGAAACCCTCAGAGGTCTGCCCCTGGGCCCCTACTGGAAGCAGGAAAAGGGCCAGCGCCATCGTGGACAAGAAGCGTTTCATGGAAGGTCTTCCCCGTGCTTATGGACGATCCGGAAGAAGGCTATTCTTCCGTGCGGTCGGTTCAAATCAGCCTGGTATCTTTACCACCCCTGGACCTCTGGGGCAATTGGGGCCACTGCCAGCCGATCTCCTTACCTCTTCAAAGAAAAACCAAGTACCCCCATCCACTTTTCCGTTGTATCCTCAAATAAGAGGCCATCGGTTCCGGCAGGAGACGCCACAGCCATGAAATCATGCCCCCGTTGTGAAGCCGTCCTCGAAGAGAACGCGGTGAGGTGCGGACAGTGCGGAAAGTGGGTGGTCACCGATAGTGATGTGAGACGGCCCAAGAAGAAGCGGGGTGGCGGAAGGAAACGCCTGCTCCTTCTGGGCGCCCTGATTCTTTTGGCCTGGGCGATTTGGAAGTTTCCCGTGAGCACCATCAATCCTCGAGAAGACCTGGACCTGGAACCGCCCCTGGCGGCAACCCTCGATGCCATGAAATCGGATATGGAAGCCCTTTTGGCCCTGCAGGCGGGGTACTTCCAAAGGGAAAGTGTGTACGCCGGGAGCCCTTCCACCCTCGGTTTCCAAGCCTCCGAGGGAGTAACCGTCTCCCTCATTGTCACTCCGACCGGATGGTCGGCTGCCGCAACCCACGAGGCGTTCCCATCTGACGTAGGCTGCGCGGTGTACGGAGGCTCAGCGAGCCCCCCCAGGTCGCCAATCAGTCCATCGGAGCCTGGAGTGGTGGAGTGCGGGGGCGGTGTGAAATAGCAAAGTTCGGTAGGATTGAGCTGGAGGAAGTGATGCCGGGAGATCAATCCTCCTCGGCCAACCATTCGGACGCCTCTGACATGCTCCTGAATATCTGCATATCCACCGGGCCTGTAGAGATGAAGGCCTCCACCATCCTCGCCATTCCGAACTCCAGATCCCGAGATACCACAATGGCGGCTCGCGATTCCGGGATCTCGGGTCGGTCACGCAAATGACGGTTTGAAATCTCACGCAGTTGGCCGGTGGTGACACCCCCGGCAACCATCTCCCTAAAATCCCAGAGAGCACGCAAAATCCCGGTCCGGACCTGCTCCAGCCACAACGATTCGAGCGCCGCCGAGATCCCCTTCACTTCCAACTGACCGCTGAGGGTGACGCCAATGGTTCCTTGGGCCTCGTTTACATCGATGGACCAGTCCATTCGCCCCTAATCTTCCTCGAGGACAGACCGCACCCGCGTGGCCAACGCCCGGACAGAAAACGGCTTCTGGAGGAAGTCGATCCCTTCGTCCAAAACACCCCGGTGAGTGACGATGTCCTCGGTGTACCCAGACATATATAGGACTTTTATCCCAGGAAACTGGCCTTTGACTTCATTGTACAGCTCCCGTCCGTTCATCCCTGGCATCACGACATCGGTGAGAAGCAGGTCGAGGGGGCGGTCATAGTCCCGCAGGATCCTGAGGCACGCATTCCCTTCGTCAGCCTCCAACACGTGATACCCGTGACGTTTCAGGACCTTCACGGCCAAGTTCCGGACCGTAATCTCATCCTCAACTACCATGATGGTCTCGGTGCCGCCCAAATTCGTGACCTCATGCCGAAGCGCCACCTGCTCCACCGCCGGCATATCAGCCAGAGGGAAGTAACATTTGAAGGCAGAACCCTCCCCCGGTTCGCTGTAGGCCCAGATGTTCCCGTTGTGCTGTTTTATGATTCCGTAAACGGTTGCCAAACCGAGGCCCGTTCCTTTTCCCCGCTCCTTGGTCGTGAAGAATGGTTCAAAAACCTTGTCCCGGGTTTCCGCGTCCATGCCATCCCCGGTATCGCTGAAGGACAACAGGGCGTAATGGCCTGCGACCACGCTGGTATGGGCCCTGGCGTACTCCTCATCCAACTCCACCTCGGAGGTCTCGATGTAGAGAGTACCTCCCGCAGGCATGGCATCCTGGGCGTTGACGGCCAGGTTCATGATTACCTGCTCCAGCTGGCCCCGATCACCACGAATGGTGGGCTCGTCGGGAGAGAGGAGAAACCGAATCTCGATATCCTCTCGAATGGTCCTCCGAAGGAGGTTCTGGAACCCATCCACCATCTCGTTCATGTCGATGGCTCTAAACTCCATGGCCTGCCGGCGGCTGAAGGCCAGCAGTTGCCGCACCAGGTCCCTAGCGCGGAAGGCGGCTTGAAGGATCTCCTGAACCGAGTCCTTTCGCTGGTCGTCAGGCGCAAACTCGCCGAGGACCAGGTCCCCGTACCCTATGATGGGGGTGAGGAGGTTGTTCAGGTCATGGGCGACGCCTCCGGAGAGACGTCCAATGGACTCGAGTTTCTGGGCCAGGACAAGCTGTTCCTTCAGACTATTCTGTTCAGTGATGTCGCGAAGCAGGCCAAGAACAGCTTTTCCGCCTCTGTAGTCGATCTCCGTTACCGAAGCCTCAACCTGGACGTACCGCCCGTCCTTGTGCTTGATCTCGAATTCATAAATGCCTGGAACGTCCTCGCCCCTCTCTCTCTGCTCCTGGCGCTTCCGAATCACTGGGATGCTCTCCGGAGCCACCAGATCCCAGAAATCGAAGCCCTTGGCAGCTGCTTCTTCGGCCGTGACCCCCGTGAGCTCGGAGAAACGGGGGTTGACCAGGTCGAATCTGCCGTCGAACAGGATGTAGGTCGCATCGTTCAGCTGCTCGATGACACTCCGAAACCGCCTCTCGGAGTCCCGGAGGGCTTCTTCGATCCGTTTACTCTCCGTGATGTCCCAGTTCATGCCGAGGGCCCGTAGAGGGTTGCCCTCCTCGTCTCGGAGCACCCCGGCAAGACCTCGCATGTAACGAACGTCCCCATCCTCCTTGTGAATGATCCGAAACTCGGTGTCGAACGGCTCCCCACCCTCCGGTAGAGCTGCGAGAAACTCGGCCTCGGCTACCTCCAGGTCGTCGGGATGGACGCAATTCCGCCACCGCTGGATTCCGTCCTCGGCCCCCACCGGGTCCACCCCATGTAGCTCGAAAGCCAGGTCGTCCCACTCGAGATGATCTTTGGCGATATCGTACTCCCACACCCCGACACGCCCGGACTGGGTCGCCAGGCGAAGGCGTTCTTCGCTCGACCTCATGGCATCTTCAGCCTTCTTACGCTCGGTGATATCCATGAACATCACCGCCACTTCGTTGGGAGCCGTCTGAAAGGCGCTGACTTCGAAGGCTCCGGCGATATTACCGTGATCGTAGTCGATCTGCTCCGAATGCCACCGGGTGCCGTTGGCGGCAGCTTCCCGGTATCGGTCCGGAACTTCGGTGTCCGCCAGTGGAGGGAAAGCCTCTTCGATGGTCTTTCCTAGGAAGGAGGTGTTGTCGGCTCCCAGGATTCTATCCGCAGCCCCATTGGCCGCTGCGAACAACAAACTTCCATCCGGCTGGAGCTCGTAGAGGTGAACTCCCATTGGAGAAGCTTCCACGATGTTCCGGAATCTTCTCTCGCTTTCCTTCAGGGTCTCTTCCGCCGCCTTTCTGTCTGTGATGTCGACTAGGATCCCTCGCACTCCGACGGGCCGACCCTCAATCCGATAGCGGGAAGCATGGAAGAGAATCGGGAAGGTTGAGCCGTCCTTCCTCACAGCGGTATACTCCGTCGCCCCGAAGTCATCTCCCTCCAGTCTCTCTTCGAGGGCTTCCGCAGCGTTCTCACGATCCCCCGGGGCAAGCATGTCGAGTCCGCTGAGGCCCGCTTCGAAGTCTTCCTGGCTGTACCCGAACAACTCAAAAGCCCGCTTGTTCGCGTAGGTCAGCCGGAACGTGAGGTCGGCTTCGAATACGGGTTCCGGAAGAAGCTCAGCCAACCCCCTAAACCATTCCTCACTCTCTTCGAGAGCTAGTTTCGCCGCCGCCCGCTCCCTGGTTTCCCGCCGGAAGAGGACGGTCGAGACGATGAGGCCGAAGGCCAGCAGGAGACCGGCGACGGCGAGTCGGGAAACGAGGTCATGGGGTGGAACCGCAAATAGGACCAGGTCTCCGAAGTGAAAAAACGCGGCATGGATAGCGGCATCGAGAATCCAGGCGAGGACGCCGAGAAGAAGGGAAACGCCAAGGATCCGGGGATTGATCTTCACTAACAGAACCCCTTCTGACTTCGGAAGGAACGCTCGAACTCCACAAGGACCTGCACTGGGCTCTGCTCCCCAGGGTTCGGTAGAGGCGGAGCCGGGGGGGGCCGGGACTCACCGTATCTTCCGACAAAAGGACCCGTCTCGCAACCAAGACGGTGGGGCCTTCTATTCCACTTTCAACGCCTTCACCGGATCTACACTCCCAGCCCGCCGGGCCGGAAGGTAAGCCGCAACCGCAGCGGTCATCAGCAAAATCATGCTTCCCCCCACCAGGCCGAGGGGATCGGAGGGTTCAACTCCGAAAAGAAGACTCTGTATCAGCTTGGATGCTCCAAGAGAGACAGCAAGCCCAGCCACCAGGCCCACCACCACCGGGCCCAGGGCCTGCCGTACCACCAACCGGTTGATCTCCCTCCCCGTGGCTCCAATGGCCTTCCGAACCCCGATCTCCCGGGTGCGGCGAGTAACTGACAAACTCACCACACTGAAGATCCCGACTCCGGCCAAAACCAGCCCAAAGAGGGCGAGGACCGAAAAAAGCTCCGCGTTCATCCGCTGGGTATAGAGGGCGCCCCGGACGACCTCCCGATAGGATATGGCGTTGACGATGGCCAGGTGTGGCTCGAACTCCCGAAGCCACCTATGGAGCATAGGAACCGCCTGCTCCGGACTCCCCAGCGTGGTGACCAGAAGTGCGCTCCCTGTGGGGTAGGTTTGCTGGGCATAGTGGAGGTAGACGGCCGGTTCGGGGGGGATCAGGAAGTTCCTGACTTTCGTGTCGCCTACGACCCCCACTACGTCGAACTCCTGGTCCTCCCCATTCTCGGTGACGAACCAAACCCTACGGGCCACTGCGTTCCCATCAGGAAAGAACCGTTCAGCAGCCGGTCGGTTCAGGACGGCCACAGGAATACCCCCGGCACTGTCGGAGGCGGAAAACGTGCGACCATCAACGAGCTCGATGCCCAGCTTTTCAAAGAAGCCGTCGTGGACCCTGGAGATGAGGGTCGGGGTCGGCTCATCGGCCCCCGCCACCCGGACGTTCACGGATCCATGGCCGGAAAGCAGAGCATTTCCTGACACGGTGGCTGATTGAACCCACGGCTCCAGGGATATTCTCTCCTCCACCTCCTTGAAGAACCGCTCCCGGTCCTCCGGCACAATGGACGTGCTGCTGGTGGATATGTGGCTTCCGATCAGCTGTTCGTACTCGAACCCCGGATCGATGTCTTTCGCGTTGGCCAAGGTCCGCAAGACCAGGCCAGAGACGATGAGGAGAACCACGGAAAGGGTGACTTGGACTGAGATCAGGAGGTCTCTAAGCCCCGGGATCCTCCATCCGAAGAACCTCCAGGAACCGCCCCTCTCCGCCGGATCGGTCTTGAGAACTGCCATGAGATTCCTGCTCATGGCCTGGATCGCCGGGAGGCTCCCGGCGAGGAGTCCGGTGAGGAGGGAGATTCCCACCGCGAACCCAACCACCCGGAGATCCACGGCAAATTCCCTGGAGATGTTCTCCCCCCAAACACTGGGTCGGGCAAAGTACGACCCCAGACGCGCAGAGACGGGTACGGCGAGGCCCACCGCGAGACCTCCGGCGAGGAGTGCAAGCAGCACATTCTCGGTAAAAACGCCCCGGACCAGTCGGGCTCGGGAAGCCCCCAGGGCAGCTTGCAGAGCCACTTCCCTCTTTCGGGCCGAGAATATGGACAGGAGCAAATTGGCCACATTGGCACAGACGAGAAGAAGAAGGCCCCCGGCAGCCAACATGATGATGCGGTTGGTGGAACTCTCAGCGAGACGAGTTCTGGGATCGATCCAGGTGGCTGGTCGGAGGTGGACCCTCCGGGGGGAGTCAGGCGGCGGATAGGCCTGGTCGAGGTTCTGAGCTATGCGACCCAGTTCCTCCGCGGCTCGATCTACCGAAATCCCCTCCCTGAGGCGTCCGTACACCCGGACCAGGGGGATGTCACGATTCAGAGCGAGTCGGTCCCAACTCACGTACCGGTCCCGGAACGGTGCAACCGGTATCCAAACGTTGGGCCGGGAATCGGCTGCGGAACCCACAAAGGCCGGTGCGGCCACCCCGACGATAGTGTGGGGCCGGTAGTTCAAATAGAGGGTACTCCCCAGAACCGACCGGTCTCCGTTGAATCGGCTCTGCCACCATTGGTAGGAGATCACAGCCGCCGGTTCTGCATCTGGCCGATCATCGTCCGCAGCAAGCAAACGCCCGATCGCCGCCTCCACACCAAGAACCTGGAAGTAGTCCCCAGCCACCGCGTCCAGGAAGGCCACCTCCGTCATCTCTTCGTGGCGGACACTGGCGGCATAATAGGACTGGACCGCTGCCATCCCTTCGAAAGCCTGGGTCGATTCGGCAAAGTCCAGGTAATCGAGGTAGGAGATGTCCCGGAACGGATTCCCATCGTCCGCCCCAAAAATCTGAACCAACCCCTGGGGATCAGCTCCGGGAAAGGGCCTGTTGAATCCATTCAGGTAGGTGAAAACCGAGATGGTAGCGCCAAGACCGACGGCGAGAATCAGAGTGGCAACCCCTCGGAATAAGGGCCGGCGCACCATGCTCCGGATCGCGAACCGAAGGTCCTGGACGAGGATGTCCATCAGGGGGTCCTTGCCAACCGAAAGCCGTAGTAGATCGTGAAGCCCTTGTTGGATGGGGTGGCCCGGTATCGGTTTGCTGATCGAGCGTCAAGCGCAGCTTGGTTCGCCGAACCGCCCCGCAACACACGTTGGGTCCCTCCAAGGGGCCCGGTTGGGTCATCGGCGGGACTCACGCCGTAGTAGCCCGCGGAGTACCAGTCCTGAACCCACTCATACGCGTTTCCGTGCATATCATACAAACCCCAAGCGTTGGCCTGCTTAAAGCCAACGAATTGGGTTATGGCTCCACTGTTGTTGGAGTACCAGCCCATGTCGTCCGCCTGCTCGGACCCACCATAGTCCCCGGTGGTCCCGGCCCGTGCCGCGTATTCCCATTCCGCCTCTGTAGGAAGTCGGAAGTTTGAGCCAGGATTCGCGGCATTGAGGGCCACCAGGAAGCTTTGGACGTCGTTCCAGGACACTTTTTCGACGGGACATGTATCTCCGCATGAGGATCGAGCACTGGGGTTGGCCCCCATCACCGACCGCCACTGCCCCTGAGTTACCTCAGTCTTTTGAATGTAGAAAGGCTGGGTGATGTTCACCTCATGCACCGGCTCTTCATCAGCCCCGCCGTTCGTGCTTCCCATCTGGAAGGTGCCGGGCTGGATCAGGGAGAACTGGTCGTCGCCAAACCCGAATCCCAGGTCCCCGGGAACGACCGTAATGGACATTTGCCTTGCTGTTGTCTGGCCTCCGCTAGCCAGGGTTACGGTAAACGTAGTCTTCCCCTTCTCCGTAGGCGTCCCACTGATCAGGCCCGTAGCCGGCTCCAGTGATAGACCAGGGGGAAGGGTCCCGGCACTAATCGACCAGACCGGGGTGCTCGCCCCGTCGGCTTCCAGAGTAAGGTTATAGGGCTGCCCAACGACTCCGGTCGGCATGGACCCCGTAGTGATCACCAGCTCTATGATGTCAACCATCACGGTGGCCCACCCCGACACCGTTTGGGTCGCCACGGCGATCACGGTTGCCGACCCATCTGCGACAGCCGTGGCAAGACCAGACGAGTTGACAGTCACGACCAGAGGATCTGAAGTGTTCCAGGACACAGAATGGCCCGGCATGTTTCGGCCCCTTTGGTCCCGAACAGACGCCGTGAACTGAGCCGTGGCCCCGACCGCATTGAGGCTGGCGGTGCCGGGGAAAATGGTCACGTTTGCGGCGTAAGGCGTCTCTGGGTCGGCCGGACCGGTACCGGCGGACCCGCCGCAAGAAAGAGAAAGACTGGAGGTGAAAACAAAGGCAGCTATAGGAAGAGTACGGGTGAGCTGGCCCATGGAATTCCCATCGTCCGGATCAGGTGATAAAACGCCCAAAGGGGTAGCGGGTGAAGATGCTGGCGGGCACGGAACCCGGCAAGAGATGACGGTTCATGGCCGCCCCAACCTTGCCCCACCGAAAAGGATTGCCCTAGCATGGCCGGAGCGTTCCCCTACCGAAAGGCATCTCATGAAGAGGAAAGAGTTTCTTGTCTCGTCCGCTCTGGGCACCGTAGCCTTGGGGACCGGACAGTTGGCTGTGCCCGAGATGGACCTCACCCCCACCACACAGGGTCGGGGTCGAAGGATTTTGATTGCCGGAGGAGGGTTCGGCGAGACTTTCATCAAGTATTTGGCCTCCCTGACTGGGAAAGAAAGACCCAGACTCTGCTATCTGCCAACCGCTTCTGCGGACAGCGAATCGGGCACCATCCGGTGGTTTCAGAATTGCGCAGCCCTGGATGTAGTTCCCTTCGTCCAGGAGAGCTTTATCAGCAGTTATGGCATGGATCAGAGCTGGGCCGAAATCCTCTTGTCCATGGATGGAATCGTCGTTTCGGGCGGGAATACCCTGAACCAACAGGCCATCTGGAGAGCTCAGGGGATCGACAAGATCCTGAGGGAAGCCTGGGATAGAGGCGTTGTACTGGGGGGAGCCAGCGCCGGATCCCTCTGCTGGTTCGAGGAGGGAACCACCGACTCGAGACCCAAGGAGCTGACGAAGGTCGAATGCCTTGGGCTCCTGAGGGGAAGCCACTCCCCCCACTATGAC
>JBDHMC010000197.1:0-6724 GCA_039656355.1 Gemmatimonadota bacterium
AACTAACAAGTTCTCCAACGTATCCAGAAAGGCCTCGTTCTGGATCTTGCTGGCGCTTCTTTCCTTTGTGGCCATGCAAATGATCAGTGGCCAGCGGGATGCGGCGTCGGAGTTCACGTATTCGGAGTTTCTGGCCCAGCTGGGGAACGACAATATCGATTCCGTCAGGGTGGTGCTGGGGAATCGAGTCGAGGGCAGCCTCCGGTCTCCCGTCTCTCTTGGAGACGAGTCGACGGTCCAGTTCGTGACCAAGCTTCCAGGGGAGATCCAAGAGTCCCTGCTAGAGCAGATGTATGAGCAAGGGGTAACCATTGATGCGGATCCGGATCAGCGAGGGCTGGTGACGGTCCTCATCTCCGTCCTCCCCTGGCTTCTCTTCATCGCCTTCTGGATCTGGATCTTCCGGACCATGCAGGGTGGCGGAAACAAAGCATTCCAGTTCGGACGCTCCAAGGCAAAGCTCATATCGCCGGACAAACCACAGGTGACGTTCGCTGATGTGGCAGGTGCTGATGAAGCCAAGGTGGAGCTTCAGGAGATCATCGAGTTCCTGAAGGATCCCCACAAGTTCTCACGTTTGGGCGGACGTCTCCCCAAAGGCGTCCTTCTGGTGGGTCCTCCCGGAACCGGAAAAACCCTGCTTGCGCGGGCCGTCGCGGGTGAGGCCGAACGTCCTTTCTTCCAGATGTCCGGGTCGGACTTTGTCGAGATGTTCGTGGGGGTCGGCGCCTCTCGGGTCAGGGATCTCTTCGAACAGGGGAAGGCTCACGCACCCTGCATCATTTTTGTGGACGAGATCGACGCTGTGGGACGGCATCGGGGCGCCGGGCTCGGTGGGGGACACGATGAGCGGGAACAAACCCTGAATGCCCTCCTGGTGGAAATGGACGGCTTCGAGACGAACGAGGGTGTGATCCTCCTTGCTGCCACCAACAGACCGGACGTTCTCGATCCAGCCCTCCTGAGGCCCGGGCGGTTCGATCGTCAGGTGGTGGTGGACCTCCCCGATGTGAAGGGCAGGGAGGGCATTCTGAGGGTTCACGCCAAGAAACTCCCGCTGAGTGATGACGTGAACCTCAGTATTATCGCCAAGGGTACTCCCGGACTGAGCGGAGCCGACCTGGAGAACATCTGCAACGAGGCTGCTCTTCTTGCCGCGAGGGATGAGGCGGAGAGGGTGGTCATGGATCACTTCGAGGCGGCCAAGGACAAGGTCATGCTGGGCGCCGAGCGCAAGAGCATGGTTCTGACCGAGAATGAGCGGAAGCTCACGGCCTACCACGAGGCGGGTCATGTGGTCATGGGCCTGAGAATCCCCGGGCTGGACCCGGTCCATAAGGTGACCATCGTCCCCCGTGGGCGCTCCCTGGGCATCACGGCTTCACTTCCCGAAGAGGACCGGCACACCTACACCAAAGAGTGGCTGGAGGGGCAGCTCACCATGCTGTTCGGAGGCCGGGTCGCTGAGGAAACGGTCTTCGGACTGGAGCGAATCACTACGGGCGCCGGAAATGACATCGAGCGGGCAACGGCGATGGCCCGGAGGATGGTGACCCAATTCGGAATGTCGGATGTCATCGGCCTCATGTCTGTGGGAGAAGCTGAACATGAGGTCTTCCTGGGACGTGAGATCGGACACCGCAGGATGGTGTCGGAGCATACGGCCAGGCAGGTCGACACCGAAATCAAGCGGATACTGGATGACGCCCATGAGAGGGCCCGTGGGATCCTGGAGAAGGAGACCGACCTCATGGAGCGTGTGGCCGAGGCCCTCCTCGAGCGGGAAACCCTTGATCACGTCGAGATCACGCTCTTGGCCGATGGGAAGCCTCTCCCCCCCCTCGAGAAGCTCATCATTCCGGGAGTGCCGTCCAACGGCGCGCCCCTCGCAGAGCCGAAGGGGCTGCCACCGGGGGAGCCCGAAGAGGAACTGCCCGAGCCGGTCGAGGCCGAGGGGGAAGTTCGCTCATCCCCTCTTGCCCACGCCTTGGACCGCAAAAAGCCCGAGGACGGGGACCTTCCGGATCGGGACGCATCTATCGAAACCGAGGAAGATCCCTCTGCGGCAGATGCTCCTGAGTCGGAGCCTGTGCAGACTCCCTCCAGTGACGGCCAGGAAGAGCTCAGCCTGGAGGAAGCCGAATCGGATCGAGCCCCGCGATGAGCTTGCCCTCCGGCGAGCTCGGGGCAGAAACGGGGACCGGGACGCTCGAGGCGCCCGGTCCCCGTGTCTTTTCGGACTGGTATATCTCCGGTGGGAAGTTGGATCTTTCTACACCTGCCGTCATGGGGATCATGAATCTCACCCCGGACTCCTTCTCCGACGGTGGCCAGTTGAGTTCGTTGGCCGAGGCCCTGGACCGGGGACGCCGCTTGGTCGATGAAGGTGCCAAGATTCTGGATATAGGGGGGGAGTCCACCCGCCCCGGTGCTGAGCCCGTGCCGGAGGAGGAGGAGCTCGCGAGGGTTTTGCCCTTTATCCAGGAAGCGACAAAAGTCGGTTTGGGACCACTGTCCATCGATACGCGAAACGCCGCTGTGGCTCGGGAGTCACTGAGGAGCGGAGCGCAGATCGTGAATGACGTGTCGGGATTGAGGTATGATCCGGCCATGGCCGCTGTGGTCGCCGAAGAGCGGGCGGGCTTGGTCCTTTCCCACATGAGGGGCACTCCCGCAACCATGAGAGGGTTGGCCGAATACGACGATGTCGTGGCAGCAGTCACCCGGGAGTTGAGAGATTCTCTTGCCATGGCCTTGGATGGTGGGATATCGAAGGAGAGGATCGTGGTGGATCCAGGAATTGGGTTTGCCAAGACCGGTGATCAGAGCCTGGCTCTCCTTCAGGATCTGGCCTCTCTAAGAGCACTGGGTTGTTCCATACTGGTGGGGCCGAGCCGAAAGAGTTTCATTGGGGAGGTGACAGGGCTTCCGCCCGCGGAGCGCCTCGCTGGGACCCTCGCCGCTTGTGTTCTGGCGTTCTCCTCAGGGGCGCGGGTATTTCGGGTTCACGATGTGGCCCCCATCGTCCAAGCCTTGAGTGTCACCCAGGCCATTTTAGGGACAAACAGGTCATGAGTCGGGTTTGGGACCAGCTTCAGTTTCTTCGACCGGGGTGGGGGGATTTCATCGAGATCCTCATCGTGGCCGCTCTCTTCTATCGTCTCCTCATCCTGATCCAACGAACGCGGGCCATGCAGATGCTGCTGGGGGCTCTTCTCCTGGTAGGCATTTATTTCGTGGCACTTGTCCTGGATTTTACCCTTATCCGGTATCTACTGGAAACGCTCTTTCAGTACGGGGCCATCGCCGCCCTGGTTGTCTTTCAGCCGGAGCTCAGGTCCGGATTGGCTCGTCTGGGCCGAAACAAACTGATTAGATACCTCAGGAGCATGGAGGAGAGTCAGGAGGCGGAGGAGCTCGTTGAGGCGGTGACCGAACTGGCACGGTTGAAACGGGGCGCCATCATGGCAATTCAGGGGGAAGTCGGCCTGGATGAGTACGCGGAAACTGGGAGCCCGGTTGACGCGCCGGTTTCCGCGGAAATGCTCAAGACGATTTTCACTCCCTACACCCCACTTCACGACGGAGCCGTTATCATAAATGGGGGGAGAATCGTCACGGCGGGGGCCATTTTGCCGTTGACGCAACTCCCCGTTCAGGACAAGTCCTTGGGAACCCGACACCGGGCGGCCCTAGGCCTTTCCGAGGAGACGGACGCGGTCGTGGTGGTAGTGAGTGAGGAGACTTCCCGGATCTCGGTGGCACGTGGAGGAAGGATTGAGGTGGGAGTGGATGAGGTGCGCCTTCGGGAGATCCTCTCTGGAGTCCTTGGTGGGAGGTAAAACGGGAGTTGGTAAAGACCTCCTATGCGTTGACGGGTCCGGGGCCAATCCCTAGATTGCCGCGGTTCATTTCGGAGTCCGATGCCCTACGCGTAGAGCGTTGGAAAAAAAGGAGTTCCTTTTGAGCGGCTCGCAATACGAACTGCTTACACTTTTCGCCGACGGCGGGGCCATGATGTACCCCCTCGTCCTCTGCTCTCTAATCGCGCTGGGTGTAATCATCGCGAAAGCTTGGACCCTCTGGCTCGCTCACAAGGGCGCCCAAAGGGTCCTGGCCCAGGTGGAGGAGGCCGCTAGGGTTGGCCGGATCGATGAGGCAATGCAAATCGCCTCTGAGACTCCAGGACCCACGGCAGCGATCCTTCTGGCTGGGTTGAAGCGGATTCGCACTGGAACCGTTGCCGAGGGCGAAGTGCCTCGGGCGGTGAGCACCACGGGTGCCATCGAGCTCGGGTTCCTGGAAAGAGGCCTGGTCATCCTGGCTACAGTGGCCAACGTTGCTCCCCTGATGGGCTTCCTGGGCACGGTTGCCGGCATGATTCTGGCCTTTGCAGCCATTGAGGCGGCAGGGGACGTGGATCCGACGCTGGTGGCAGGTGGAATCAAGGTGGCTCTTCTCACTACTGCCACGGGCCTCACCATCGCCATCCCGGTCAACATCGGGTACAACTATTTCGTGACTCGGATCGACAGCTTGATCTTGGATATGGAGCAGGGTACCCAACAGGTCCTGAATCTGGCCTGGGACATGGAGAAGGAAGGGAAGCTCCAGATTGTCCGGAAGAAGATCACCCGGAGAACGCTTTCGGGCGTGGGATCAGCGTCCTCTGAGGTGGCCAGGGGCGCTCCGGCGCCGACCCCACCACCTGAGGACCCCGGGGCTGGGAGCTGAGTCCGGGGAGCGCTTCATAGGCACCGGGAACTTTGCTCCCGGCGCCCTGTAAAGAACTATAAGGGCAACAGGGAAGATAAAATGGCCGTCCTCAATCAAAAGAAGTCGAGGGTCAGCGACGAGATTCCGACCGCGTCGATGGCCGACATCGCCTTCCTGCTTCTCATCTTCTTCCTGGTAACGACAGGCTTCCCCAAGGACAACGGGCTGGAGGTTCCACCTCATCATTCGCACGGATGGGATCGTGGATGTGAAGCGGGGGGAATCCACCTCGATTCAGCAGATGCGCCCTGACGACATCGAGGCCCTTTGGCGCCAGGAAGTGACCGCCAACCCGAACCTCATCGCAGCTGTGAAAACTCACCCTGATGCGCCACACAGGTTCATGATCGACGTTCTTGACTCCCTACAGTTGGCGGGCGCTGAACGGATCTCACTGCAGATTCTGGAGGACTTTTAACAATGTCCATCAAAGGTGGAGCATTAGATCGAAAGTCGAAGGCGTCGTCGGAGATCCCGTCCTCATCCTTGGCTGATATCGCCTTCCTGCTTCTCATCTTCTTTATGGTCACGACCGTGTTCCAGAACGACAAGGACCGGCCCATCAATTGGGCAGAGGCCGAGGCCACGGAGAAGATCGACGAGAAGGTGAAGAACATTCTGAACATCTGGATGGAGCGGGACGGCTCCATTTGGATCAATGACGCGCCCGTTGAGATGGCAGAAGTGAGAGCTATCGTGGCGCCCCTTTACGCCCAGTCGGAGCGTCACCTGGTCATCTCTATACGGGGAGACCGGGACACGCCTTATTCCTATATGGATCAGGTTCAAAAAGAGTTGGTAGCTGCTGGAGTGGTTCGCGTCGTGTTTGCGACGACGCTTGAGCGGCAGATGACGAGGGCAAGACGATGAGCGCACAAGCAGTGCCGGCCGAAGCCGGCCCCGAGAGAGTCCTTACCGCCAATGAGAGATTCAAGCAGTCTTTCGGAACTTGGTTCTGGGGCTCAATGATCGTAGCCACCGTAGCCCACTTCGCCGTGTTCCAGTTTTGGCGTCCCATGAGTTACGAGGATTTTTCCTACTCCTCCGATGAGCTGACAGCCATCGAACTCCCTCCCGAGATCGAGATCCCGCCGCCGCCTGAGCAAATCGCACGGCCGGCGACGCCGGTTATCGCCACCGCGGACATCGATGAGGACATCACCATTGCCCCCACGACGTTCGAGGACAATCCGGTGGAGGACCTTCCTCCCCCGCCGGAACAAGTGACGACCACGGATCTCTCAGCTGCTCCCACGTTTACACCCTTCACGGTGAAGCCCGATATCAGGAATCGGCCCGAGTTGTTGCGGGCGCTGGAAAGGGAATATCCTCCCCTCCTTCGGGACGCAGGGATTGGTGGGACGGTTGATGTCTGGTTCTTCATCGATGAAGAGGGGAAGGTCATACGGACGCAGGTCGACAAGTCCTCCGGGCATAAAGCCCTGGATGACGCGGCCATGGACGTGGCTGATATCATCCAGTTCACTCCGGCCTTGAACCGGGACAAGAGAGTACCGGTCTGGATTTCCCTGCCCATTACCTTCACTACTCGATAGGTACGGGCGCAGAGAGACCCACGACTTCAGAGGTTGGCCTCGCCGGCGCCCCCGGCGAGGCCTCTTTTTTTGGGGCTCGAGGCGCTACAATAAACCTCTATGTACGAATCTCGGCTCTTGGACAACCTCCCACGCATCAGGGAGGCCATCGAAATAGCGGCGACTCGGAGTGGACGGGGTAAGGGCGACGTCACACTGGTGGCTGTGACCAAGGCTCATCCCCCTGAGGCTCTTCGGGCTGCCCTGGCTGTGGGGCTCAGCGATTTAGGTGAAAACCGTGTGGATGAGCTGGAAGGGAAGGTTGGCCTCCTGGGGCGGGACGCGGCCACGTGGCATATGGTGGGGCATGTCCAAAGCCGAAAAGCCAAACAGGTTGTAGAGTCGGCTGATAT
>JBDHMC010000198.1:0-4946 GCA_039656355.1 Gemmatimonadota bacterium
GATGGTATCCAGGAAAGGTGATGGCTCACGACCCGGCGCCAAGAAGCTGACCAACATGCCCGCAACCAGGGGGAAGAGCACCACCAGCTCAGGGGCCGCCAGCAGGGCATTTACGAAGAACCATCCCCCCTGAGGCGTCTCGATCCAAGGGCCTTTGGCATCACTCTCCACGGTTCCCCCAAAGCTTCCTCCAATGCTTCCCCCAAAGCTTCCTCCAATGCTTCCCCCAATGCTTCCCCCAAAGCTTCCTCCAATGCTTCCTCCAATGCTTCCCCCAATGGTTCCCAACAGTGCGTCTCCTCATGCTTCTCTCCCGCGGTTCTCCCACCAACGCTCGATTCCAGCCTGAAACACCGGGTCCAATCGGTCCAAACGGGCGCTTTCGTCTCGTAACTCCAAAAGCTCCTTCTGCCAGAAGGGATCCATACGCACCACGGCGGAAAGCCGAAAGGATAGCTCCCTCTTTACCGAGAAAGTCGGCAGCGCGTCGGGAACATGGGGAAGTGTCGGGAGGATAGTCTTGAAGAGGGCCAAAGACCTTTTCCTCCGATCCACAAGCTTCGCGGGGTCTGCCACGGGATCGTCCTCGTACCTCGTCACGGTGGCTTCGAAGTAGAGTGCGTCCCCCATGACCTCGGATTGGATCTGAAACCGCTCGGCCCCCCGGACCATGATCATGGATCGCCCATCCGGGAACGGCTGGTGCCGTCGGATCTCCGCGACAGTCCCAACCAGCCCTTCTTCGTTCATGAAAGGTCCCGACTCGTCTGGGTCGTGATAGAGCAGTCCGAAACTCTTGTCCCGCTCCATCACATGGCTGACCATTTGCTGGTAGCGGGGCTCGAAGATGTGCAAAGGCAACATGGTCCCCGGAAAAAGGACCACCGGCACCGGAAAAAGAGGGATACGGAAGGGCTCCATGAGGCCTAATACTCCTCTTCGTCGATGACGATCCGCCGCAAATCCGTCCCCATATGGGCGCGAATTCGGAAGAGGAGGAAGACGGCCACGACCCCCAGACCCACAACAAGCCCCCACCAGAGCCCCACCGGTCCCAACCCGGTGCGAAAACCCAGCCAGGCACTCACCGGCATCCCCAGGCACCAAAACCCCAGGAGGTTTACGATCATCGGTGACCTGGTGTCCCCGACACCCCGCAGGACCCCTGAAGACACTACCTGAAGGCCGTCAAATATCTGGAAAACTCCCGCAAGGGGAATGAGGAGGGCTGCCAGGGCGACTACCTCTACCTGATCGGTATAGATCAGGGCCAAGCCTTCCGGGAAGATCAGGAAGATGACTGCGGTGAGGGTCATGACGCTCACCCCAAGGAGGAGACCAGCCCCAGCGGCTCTGCGGGCTTCTGGGGCATCCTCCCGACCCACTCCCTGCCCCACCCGGACCGCCGCGGCTTGGGAGATCCCCAACGGGACCATGAAGGTGAGGGAGGCCAAATTCAGGGCGACCTGATGCCCTGCCATGGCCACCGTCCCAAGCCAGCCCATGAGGATTCCTATGGTCCCAAATGCCCCGAACTCCAGGACAAATTGGATGCCGATGGGCGCCCCGAGACGGATCATTCGCCCCAAAGGCCGAAGGTGGAAAGCCTCCGCCCGCAACGGCCTGATGTACCTCTTGAGAAGAGGCCATGAGAACCCCAAGAGCCCCAGCAACATGAGCCATCTGGAGAGACTGGAGGCCCAGCCGGAGCCTACCGCACCCATGGTGGGGAATCCAAGGTTCCCGAAGATCAGGACCCAGTTGAAGAAAAGATTTGCCACGTTCGCCAACACGATGGTGATGACGATAGGGGCGACCCGTCCCATGGCCTGAAGGGTCTGGCGGAGCACGATAAAGGCCAGGAAGGGAAAGATCCCGGGGATGGATGCCAGGGCGTATCCAGCCGCCACAGGCACGACTTCCGCAGGTTGTCTAAGGACCGTGAGCAGGGCCGCGCCTGGCAAGAGGGCCAGGCCGGCAGGAATACTCAGGGCAAGAGCCAAGAGGCCCCCTCGCTGGAAAGCCCGACCCACGGCCGGCCGGTCCCCGGCCCCCACAGCCTGAGATACCACCGGGTCCAGGGACATGAGGAGGCCCATGGGAAAGACGATGACGGTGAAGAAGTAGAGGTTCCCCAAGGCCACCGCCGCCAGGTCCCGGGCGGAGAAGTGGCCAACCATGATTGTGTCCACCACCCCCATCAGCATCATCCCCACCTGAACCCCCGCCACGGGGAGGGCAAGCCCAACCAACTCCCGAAACTCCTTCTTGGTGGGTTTCAGCAGGCGAAAAGAGGCTTCCCCTTCAGCGGGGTTCATCTGGTTCATCCAAGGCGCCATCAAACCCTGACTGTCCCATCCGTTGGGCAAGCTGGGTGGTCAGGGGTTTTCGACCCAGAAAGCCGTCCCCGACTTCGTGCCAAGCACTCAATTGCTCCTCCCCAAGGCGCCAGCAGAGGTAAACCCATCGGCCATCCAGCCTGGTGGGGAAGTCCAGGAGACCATGCTCCAAGCCTCCCTGGGGAAAACGGATCCCCAGGGCCAGAATCTCCTCCCGGATCAGGCGCTCGATCTCGCCCACAGCTCCCCCGATGGCCTTCCGGTGAGCCTTGAAGTCGTCATGGTCAGGGTTGTCCGCCTTTTGGATTTCTCGACCCCAGACCACATCCAGGATCTTGATTTGGTCCGTACGTTCTCCCACCAGCTCCCGGAGTTCCTGGATTTCCCCAAGGACCTCCCGGAGGTGGGGTAGGAGGGCGTTGGCCTCCCCAACCTTGAAGTTGCGACGTCTCATCGTGGCGGATCGTTCAGAGGCGTTTCATGGGCTGGGTCGGCTTACCGGCCACTACCCACCAAGGAGACCTTCCAACGCCGCGTGCCCTTTCACCTGCGCCATCTCCAGGGGTGTCCGGCCGTCTTCGCTCTTCGCCGTCAGGGATGCACCATGCTCCACCAGGAGGCTGGCGATCTCCTCCCGTCCGTGGGCTGCCACAGAATGCAGGGGGGTCCATCCTCCGGCCTGGACCGCGTTGGGATCGGCTTCCCGTGAAAGGAGCATCCGAATCAACTCGAGGGAGATCTCCGGATCCCTGTGAGCCGCGGCGCTGTGAAGGGGTCGGACCTGGAAGGAATTTGCCGAGGACGTGTTTGGGTTCGCACCGGCTTCCAGGAGCAGTTTCGCAGTTTCGATACGTCCGAAGTAGACCGCCAATCCCAAAACCCCAAACCCATCGGGAGCCACCGACTTGGCGCCCAAAGCTGAGCCCTCGAGAAGCTCCGCCACCAACTCAGTCTCACCGAGGGCGGCGGCTTCGAAGAGATCCGGGTTGGGAGTCCGTTCACGAATCAGCTTGGCCAGCTCCTCCTGGCGGAAATAGAGGGCAAGGAGAATCGGCGTCCGTCCTTCGGTGTCCCGGGCTGAGACCAGTCCCGGTTCTTCACTCAAAAGCGCACCGACTCTGAATGCGTCATTGCCAGCTATGGCCTGCACGAGATGCTCGAAACGATCGGTCACGGGTCACCATCCACACGGAGTTTGAAAGGAGAGAGGAGTGGAATCTAGGCCCCCTTCGCTCTCCTTTCCACCGGCTCTCTCGTGACAGGTCGGCGACCAGTGCCTATCCTTACGGCGTTTCAAGTTTCTGGAAGCGCCTTTCTGCGTGAATGGGGTGTGGTTTGCCCCGCTACGCGGACAGGCTCCTGGCAGGCCAAGGAAAGGGAATGTTCTACGATCAAGGATGCGTAGGACGGGTAGAGTTGGGGTCCATTCCCGATGAGGTGGCGAAGCGTCTGGCCGCCATCCCCGGAGAGTGGCTCGAGTTTGATCCCCCGTCCGGAGCCGTGGTTGTTCGGCATGTGGAGCCGACCTCAGCCCGGCACCTGCCGGCCATCTCCTTCGAGTTGGTGCGTATCTTCTCGGAGATCCCGGCGGAGCTCCACGGAGACATCCCCGGCGGGGACCTTTTTGTCCACACCGAGGAGGAGAATGGCCAACTCGTCCGGATTCGCATTGAACCCGGTGGCACCATCCACATTCAATGGGCCCACCCCGATTTCAAACGGGCCCTTCGCCGTCCATACATGGGCGGAGTAGAGCTGACCGTCGATCCGGAGGTCCAACGCATCGACGGATCGGTGGCTTTCCGATCCCCCACCCCTGAGAATTCGGCGGTGACCCTTCAGGATTTTGCAGACACCTTCGAGGGGCTCTACCCGGAAGGGGACTGCGTAGCCAGGGCCACGGGAGGCTCCGAAGTAGAGCTGAAGATGGTGGAGGTGAACCTTGATGCAGCCCGCTTAATTAGCCTTCTTGAGAGGCTTGCCGAGCCACGGAGTCTCTCGGGCGGATTCGAGGTGAGCTCCTTTGGAACGGTTCTTCCAGAGAGGCAACTCCGGTTCTTGTTCGAAGACGGGAAGCTGTGGGTCCAACATCCCCTTCTCTGGGCCGAGACGGACCTCTAACACCGACGAAAAAAGCAGGATTTCGCTGAAGACGAAGGAGACGCCGAGGTGCTTGACTACTTATTGACGGAAGAGCAGGAGGCCATTCGAGACCTGGCCAAAACCATCGCGGATGAAGAGGTCCGCCCCATTGCGGCGGAACACGACGTGACAGGGGAATTCCCCTGGGCCGTCATCAAGAAGATGGCCGAGGTGGATCTCTTTGGGATTCTGGTTCCTGAGGAGTACGGTGGAATCGGCGGCACCATGACCATGAACATGTGCCTGGTCACGGAGGAGATATCCAAAGCTTGTGGGGGAACCGCGCTGGCCTTCGCCGGCACTGGCTTGGGGGTCCTTCCCATTGTGATTGCCGGTAGTCCAGAGATCAAAGAACGGTTCCTACCCTCAGTGGCCTCCGGAGAACGCCTTTGCGCTTTCGGCATTACCGAGGCTGGGGCCGGCTCCGATGCCGGTGGGGTTCGAACCACGGCTGTCAGGGACGGG
>JBDHMC010000199.1:0-8597 GCA_039656355.1 Gemmatimonadota bacterium
GCAAACTGTGGTGGAATACCTGGAATTGGAGTTGGACATCTCCGTCGATGACCAGCTCTTCACCCGCCAGGGATTGAGGCGGGCAGCCCGGGGATGACGATCCGGGCTACCCGCCGGGATTCCCAGTGGGCTACCCGCTGGGCTACCCGCTGGGATTCCCAGCGGGCTACCCAGCGTGCTACCCAGCGTGCTACCCAGCGTGCTACCCAGCGTGCTACCCAGCGTGCTACCCAGCGTGCTACCCGCCCCGTCCCACGAGGAAGCGCTAGATGATCTCAGCCAAGATTGGTTTCCGGAACCTGGCCAGGAATCGGTGGCGGAGCGGCCTCACCCTTGGGGGGATTGGTCTTTCCGTTGCGTTCATGGTCTGGATCCTGGGCTTCATGGAAGGTTGGATGGGAGCCATGGTCCAGGGGGCGACTGCAGTGGAGACCGGGCAGGTCCAGGTCCACACCCAGGCCTTCGCGGACAACCCCCGGGTGTATCGGAGTTTCACCGCCGACGACGCAATCCTCGAGACGGTGGCAGGAGTGGATGGGGTGGTGGCCGTTTCTCCCCGAGTGAAACTGAACGGCCTCATCGGTCACGAGGAAAAGTCCCAGGTGGGTAGGATCTTCGGGGTCGATCCGACACTCGAGGCCGAAACCACGCCGGTCGCCACGGCCCTGGAGACGGGTCGGTGGCTCTCACAGGCCCCACCGGTCTACCCTGCCCCACGGGAGGTTGTCCTCGGTGCCGGGATGGCCAATCAGCTGAGGGTGGGCCCCGGCGACGAGTTGGTGGTTTTCGTGGAGGCAGCCGACGGTTCCATGGGAAACGATCTCCTTGAGGTGGTCGGAGTGGTCCGGACCGCAAACACCGCGGTGGACCGGATGACGGCCTACATGCACATCGAAGATGCTCGTTTTCTCGCGGCCCTCGAGGGTGAGGCCCACGAACTGGCCATCAAAACCACGAACCTCCTGGAGGCCCAGATGACAGCGGGCCTCATCGCCGCAGCCCTGGGGGCGGAGACGAGGGGAGTCTCCCTCGAAGCCGGTGGAAAGGGGGAGGAGGAGCCCTCGACCGCCGGCCCGACGCCAGAGGGCCCTGAGGCTCTTCTGGTCCGGCCCTGGCAGGAGATTCTCCCCAGCATCTACCAGATGGTCACCATCAGCCGCCAATCCAACTGGTTCACCTACCTCCTCATTTATCTGGTGGCGGCAATCGGGCTGGTGAACACCCAACGCATGAGTGCGTTGGAGCGAAGGCGAGAGTTCGGCGTTCTCATGGCCATCGGCATGCGGCCGCGGAAGATGTTCAGGATGATTCTCACGGAGTCCCTGGTCCTGGGCACCCTGGGTGGACTCATCGGCACGGCGATTGGATTGGCCGTGACCTGGTTCCATGCCACGGTGGGTCTGGACCTGGCCATGTTCACGGATCAGGGTGAGTTCACGATGATGGGAGTGGCTTTTACCGGGAGGATCTACTCCATCCTCACGCCAGTCGCGGCTCTCCAGCCCGTCCTCGTCATGGTGTTGGTGGCATTCCTGGCCGGCCTCTGGCCCGCCTTCAAGTCCGCAAGACTGGACCCGGCGCCCACCATCGCAGGGAGGCAATGATGCTCTGGCGTATAGCGTGGCGGAATCTCTGGCGCCACCGGGCCCGAACGCTGACCATGACCTCGGCGGTGGCATTCTCCTACGGGCTGTGTCTGTTCTCCATGGGCATGGGCGATGATGGCCACCAGCAGATGTTGGACGAAGCTGCCGAGGGAGCCGGCGGCGACATCCTGGTCCATGCCGATGGGTATTGGGAAAGCAAATCCAGCGATCTCGTGATGGGTGACGGTGCCGAGGTATTGGCCGCAGTCGAGTCCGTGCCTGGGGTCAGAGCCGCCATCCCTCGCATGATCATCAACGGTTTGGTGAGCAGCGCGGTTGGAAGCCGCATGCTCTTCCTCCAGGGGATCGATCCGGAGCGGGAGCTGGCCCTTCGGGACCTCTCTGAGGACGTAGACGTTGGGAACTACCTGGATGCTACGGAAAGGGACGACCCCATCATTCTGGGGGCCGTCATCGTGGAAAAGCTCGAGTTGGACCTGGGGGACCGCGTGGTACTCACAGCCACCCAACCCGACGGTGAAGTAACCAGGGCCCTTTTTCACCTGACGGGTGTCATCGAGACGGGCCTCGCAGATGTGGACGAGATCATGGGGATCACAACCCTGGAGGCAGCCCAGGAGGCTGTAGGTGCCCAGGGTTTGCTCACCCAGATCGGCGTCATGGTCGACCCTTCCCTTTCGTCGGACTCGGTGGCGGCGCTTCTCCGCGCCGCGACCCAGGTCAACGGGAAGGGTCTCGAGGTTCTGACCTGGCAGGAAGCCATCCCTGAGATGGTGGGATTTATCGAGGTCGATGACGCATTCCTCTACATCTACCTGGTGGTCATTTTCGCCATCGTGGCCTTCGCCATCGCCAACACGTTCCTCATGGCCGTCATGGAGCGGGTCAGAGAGTTCGGCCTCCTCAACGCTCTCGGTCTCAGGGGCCGGGGTGTGGCAGGGCTCCTCCTCACCGAAACTCTCCTCATGACCACGCTGGCCATGTCCATCGGATTCGTGTTGGGATTCGCCGGGCACCTGGCGGCAAGTCACTGGGGCATTCCCGTGGCTATGTGGGGAGTGGATAGCATGGAGGTATCGGGGGTGGACTTCGCCAGTTTGGTCATGCGAAGCAAGATCACTCCCATCAAGTGGGTAGCGGCTTCCATCCTCGTTGTGCTTGTGACCCTGGGCAGCGCCCTTTACCCGGCCTGGCGGGCATCCCGGTTGGCGCCCTCCGAAGCCATGCGGTTCTTCGGGTAGGAACGGAGAGGAACAAGAAAATGAGCGAGCAGACTCAACACGATGGCGGACCGGCCCCGGACGCGGACTCAGGGAAGGCTCCGACAGCCCCCGCTTCCACCGCTACCTGGCAGAACAACGCCCTCATCCGCCTCCGGCAGATCACGCGAATCTACCAAGAAGGATCGCTGGAGGTCTTGGCTCTCCGGGGAGTGGATTTGGACATTTCGGAAGGGGAGTTCAGCGCCCTTGCCGGTCCTTCGGGATCGGGAAAGACCACCCTTTTGAACATCATCGGAGTCCTGGACAACCCCACCGCCGGTAGGGTCGAGGTAGCCGGCCAGGACATCGGACACCTCCAGAGGGGGGAAGCGGCGGATTTCCGGTTGGCGAACGTCGGATTCATCTTCCAGGCCTACAACCTTGTTCCGGTCCTCACGGCCTACGAAAACGCCGAGTTCACTCTTCTCCTCCGAGGCGTTCCTGCCGAAGAACGAAAGAGTCGGGTACTACCCCTTCTGGAGCGGGTCGGGATCGGGGATATGAAGGATCGAAGGCCTCACGAGTTGAGTGGGGGGCAGCAACAACGCATCGCAGTGGTCCGGGCGTTGGCAACCCAACCAGCCATCGTCCTGGCCGACGAGCCAACGGCAAACCTGGACTCGGACACCTCGGCAGGTCTCCTCGACCTCATGCTGGAGCTGAATCAGGAGTTGAAGACGACCTTCCTATTTTCTACCCACGACCCCTTGGTCATCGGTCGGGCACGGAGAGTCATCCGGCTCCTGGACGGCCGAGTGACTGGAACCGAGGCTTACGCAGCCGACTGAGATATTCTCCTTGAGAGTTGCCCTTTTCTCCGTCCTGGTGGCCACGCTGGGCCTGACTTGGCCTACCGGAGGCTTCACTGGCCAATTCACCCTGTACGAAAAGGGAGAAATCAGCTTCAGCCTGGGTGGGTACGTTCGGTCCCTCACTCAGCTATATGATCCGGGTTATGACATCCCAGGTGTCGACGACCGGGAGGCGGGGATCCATGCCGAGGTCGTTCGTCTGAAGTGGAACCTACGGTTCGGAAAGTCCGTTCTTCTGGAGGTCCACAACCGCCTCCAAGCCCAGATCTCCTCTGCGGAGTCTGGAATCGGCGGATCGGCGGTGGGTTTTGGGGTCAGCGTGATTCCTGGACGGCGATGGGACCTTTCCAGCGTGTTCATTGACCGCGACCGCCTCCGTGTCTGGCACGACATCGATCGCCTTTCCCTGACCTGGTACAACGATGTCGCAGACGTCACGGCCGGGCGGCAAGCTATAACCTGGGGAATCTCCAATGTGTACCCGGTGGCGGACCTATGGGCCCAGTTCAGCCCCTTCGAGCTGGACACAGAGGAGAAGCCCGGCACCGACGCTGTGAGGGTATTGAACTACCCCACCCGTGGCCTGGAGCTGGACGCCGTTTTCGCCGACCGAGGGTCTTCCGAGAACTTCTCCGCCGGTATCAGGGCCGCCCTGAGTCTCCCCTGGGCTGACCTATACGCCGGCGGTGGGAAGTTTTGGAGAGAGGCCATTGCTCTGGCCGGGATCTCCGCACCGATCGGCAGTTATAAAGTGCGAGCCGAAGGGGCTCTTCCCTACGACCTGGACGAGGATGTCTTCGAACTCCCACGGGTGACGTTGGGCGTGGATTGGATGGGAGGAGAGACCATGCTCTCGGCGGAGTACAACTTCAACGGGATCGGAGCCACCCATGCCGATGAGTACGTCGACGTGTTGGAAGATCCTCGCTACGGGCAGGGAGAAACCTATTTTCTGGGACGCCACAATCTGGGGGGGCTGGCCGCCTGGACCCCCGGGAATGACAGGTTGAACCTCACCGTCAGTGCTCTCTGGAATCTCCAGGACCCCAGCGCGGCCTTCGTCCCCAACCTCACATACGACTTCGGCCAGAACACTCGGCTTTCAGCAGGCGCCATGCTTTCATTTGGTGACACGCCCCTCTTCGAGCCGGAACCCCAACTGAGAAGCGAGTTCGGGGCCTACGGTGATTTCGTATTCACCGTGTTGTCCGTGTACTTCTAAGTACGACCGCCCCACCGGCCCTCCCCCAACTGGCCCTGCCCTGCGATCCGCAATCGCCCTTTCCGCATCGACCCTTCTCCTTCTGGCCCTCTCCCTTGCCACCCCAGAGGTCACCCAAGCCCAAACCCCCGCCGACTCAGCAGCAGTCGAACGGGCCGCCCTGGACTATATTCAGGGTTATTACTCGGGAAATCCGGAGCGGATGGAAAAAGCTCTCCATCCTGATTTGGCAAAAAGGATCGTTCGGACCGACGCCGACGGTCTGAGCACCCTGGACCAGATGACCGCGGCGACCCTGGTACAAATCACCCAGAGGATGGCAGAGCGCCCGGTACCTGAAGAGGCCTGGCAGGACGAAGCTACCATCCTGGACATTTTCGAAAACGTGGCTTCGGTTCGAGTGGATGCCACCCAATGGATCGACTACCTCCACTTGGCAAGATGGAACGGGGAGTGGAAGATTGTAAATGTCCTCTGGGAAATGCGCCCCGGAGGGTGACCAAGCCCGACTAATACCAGGAGGAATTCCGTGCGCTCCAGTCTCGTCATTTTTCTCTCGATCTTCCTCCTGAGCCCGGCGGTTCCACAGGCCCTGGGCGCCCAGCAGGAGACTGTCATCCTTCTGGTGCGTCACGCGGAACGGGCCGACGATGGGGACGGGGCCCAGAAGATGGCGGCGGACCCCGAGATGGCCATGATGCTGGGAGACCCACCTCTCTCCGAGGCCGGACGGATCAGGGCTTCTCTGTTGGCCGAGATGCTCCGGGACGGAGGGGTCACCCATGTTCATTCCACGGACTACCGGCGTACCCGGGAGACGGCCCAGCCTACATCCGCTGCTGCGGGACACGAAGTGGCCTTTTATGACCCGTCTGACTTGGACGCCTTCGCCTCAGAACTCCGATCCACTCCTGGTCGCCACCTGGTGGTGGGCCACAGCAACACCACCCACAGCCTGGTAGCAGCCTTGGGTGGCGATCCCGGGCTTCCCATTGAAACCCTGGAGTACGATCGGCTATACCTGGTCACGGTGGAGCCGGAGGGCATCCGCACAGTCCTGCTCCGGTTCGGAGAAGCCTTCATGGGATCAGGCCCCCCCGGTGGGGGCCCCTCTCCGCTCCTGGACGGCCTCTCATCGAGGTCGGCTTTGGAATCACTTCTCCTTCTCGAGGGTCTTCAACACGTCCCGCCACTCGAATTTCTGCCCCATACCCCGAACGTAGTAGTCCATCCAGGCCATCTCGCTCACGGCCTTCACCCTGGGATCCCCTTCCACGACATGAACCATGGTGGGGGTCTTTGCATTCATGATGTACTTCAGGGGTGACTGGTCAAAGTAGGTTTCGAAGTCCTCGTAGAGGAAGCCATCCCCCACATAAAACTGCCGGTTCCGCTGCACATCGCTCTGCGCATACATGCTTATCCAGTTCATGGTGCCGGCGCCGGAACTGATGGCCTTGAACCGGTCGGTGTGGGTCAGGATCCAGTTGGACCAGTGACCCCCTGCACTCCAGCCAAAGGCTCCCATACGGTCCCCATCGACGATGCCCTCGTCGATGAGGTGATCCACTCCCGTCATGATGTCGTCGAACCCAAGCGTAAAGTAATCGCCGACGATATCCGTCCGATGGGCGTTCCCGTAATTCGTGGAGCCTCGGTAGTTGGGCCTGAGCACGGCATATCCGGCCCCGGCATAGACCTGGGTGGTGGTATTAAACCTGAGAACATCCGCGGAGGCCGGACCCCCATGGATGGACACCACCAGGGGATAGCGGGTCCCTTCCTCATAGCCCACGGGATAGGTCAGGACTCCGCCTACCGGCTTCCCATCGGTGGAAGTCCACTCCACTTCTACCTCGCGGCCGAGGGCCATCTCCCTGACTTCCGGAGCTACGTCTACCAGTTGAATCCAGGAAGACCGATCGGTCAGGTTATCTAGGCTGGGGATGGAAAAGAGAGTGGAGGGTGTCGTCGGATCCTGATAGCTGACGAGGTAGACTCCCGAGTCGTCATCCCGGCTTACAGATACGGACGCCCTCTCGTGCGTGATCTGCCGGACACTCCCGCTCTGCACGTCCAGGGCCATGAGCTGGCTCGTGACCTTGATGCCGGCCCCGAAGTACATGGTTTCTCCGTCTTCCGACCAGAATCCCCCTCGAATACTCCCGTCGAACTCGGATCCCAGCTTCCTGAAGGAGCCGCCCCGATCGGTCACTTCCCGGATATACGCCTTGCTTTCAGTCATGGAATACTGAGTCATGTCATCGGGCGCCCCAAAGGCTACCCACCGCCCATCCGGAGAGAAGGTGATGCCACTCTCACCGATCTCGAAATTCTCCGTGAGGCGCTCGATTTGGCCGGTAGCGGTTTCCAGAAGGAAAAGGTCGGCGTAGAGGCGAGAACTGGTGATGTTCCGTTCGTACCGTTTCGCAGAGCCACCGGTGATACCTATCCACTTCCCATCGTCGGAGAGGACGAAGCTATCGACACTGATGGCCGGATCATTGGTGAGCTGTTCGGCCTCTCCACCTTCCGCCCCAACGACCCAGAGGTTCGAGAGGGGGGTCACCATGTTCTTGATCTCCACGGTGAATCCCTCTTCCATGCGCTCCTTCTCGGCCTCGTCAAAAGAGTCGGCCCGAGTGAAATAGATTTGTCGGCTGTCCGGAGCCCACTCCCATTCGTCGATCCCAGCCTCGCCATCCGTCAACTGGACGGGATCGGCGTTGGCCAGATCCCCGGCCGGAAGCCTGAAGAGCTGTGCTTGACCGGAGGGGCCACTCCGGTAAACCAGCCACATTCCGTCCGGACTGAAGTCGAACCCCGAAACGCCGTCATCGGCGTCGGTGATCTTCTGTGCTTCTCCCCCGTCGATCCTCATCAGGTAGAGTTGGCTTCCGCCACTGCCTCCTGATGCATCCCGGCTCGAGGAGAAAAGGAACGAACCTCCGTCGGGGGCCCAGGTAGGAGAGGATTCGCTTTCGTCGTCCGTAAACGTCAGCTGGCGATTGGACGACACTCCTTCCCGCATGGACACCATGTGGATGTCGGACTGACTGTTGGCCTCCTCCCAGTTCGGGGTGGTGACGGTGTACAGCATCCACTCCCCATCGGGGTTCGGAGTCCAGGATCCCGCCCTTTTCATGAGCTGACCGTCCATGAAGGTCATAGGACGCAGTTCGGTACCCGTCCCCTGGGCAAGGACCGGGGCCGTGTGAAGTGCGGAAAGGATGAGGGCCGCCGGAAGGAGGACCCAGAGAGCTCCAACGAACCGCTTAAGTCGCTTATACATTTCTGCCTCGGTGGTCACGGGTTGAGAGATGGAGAGCTAGGGAATGATGCGGGTCAAAGGTCGGTTTCGTCCAGGCCGCGGGGGTGGCTGGTGGAATCAGAGTCCGGCCTCGCGGCCCCTCGAACCAGGTCACCCTGGAGCCATGAGACCCTTGCCCTTCCGTTCACTCCGGCCCTATTAGGAGGGTTCGGTTTCGGATTGAGGCTCCGGCCAAGGGGCCCGGCAGATGCTCTACAGGGAGGAAACCAATGGCAGGAACGGGCCGCCTAATCTCACTTACCAAGCGTGGTTTCGGAAACCTTTTCAAGAAAAAACCCCTTTGTGTCTCTTTCGAGATCACCCACGCCTGTAATGCGCGCTGCCAACATTGCCATAGGGGAGGACCGGTGGACGAGAACCTCG
>JBDHMC010000200.1:0-4923 GCA_039656355.1 Gemmatimonadota bacterium
AGGGTATGGAGGGAGACGGGAACCACGGCCAGTCGATAGTACACAGAGAGGAAACCCAGGAGCACCTGGGCCGTCGTTACCGACACGGCGGCGAGGCCCAGGATGCGAAAGCGGGTGGTCCTCCCCCGCCAAAAAGTGACATGACCGACCCAGAGAACTACCCCCAGAACAGTCAGGCCCAGGACGCGATGTCCGAAATGTAGGATCACCAAAGGGTGAGAGAACTGTGGGATCCATTCACCCAGGCAGAGTGGGACGTCGGGACAGGCCATCCCGGCATCTGTGTGCCGAACCACCGCCCCCACCAGGGATTGGCCGAAGGCCAAGACGCCGGCGGTGATGGCGCCTTTCCTCAGAGTCTGGCGGACTGGCTCAGCTGGACCTGGCCTGCGATCCCAGGACGGTGACGAGACCACAGCCAGAACAGTCGCCAGGGCCAGGAAGAGAAGAGCCAGGCCCAGGTGGGACGTCGAGATCGCGTCGGGGAGCAGGAGGAGGACGGTCATACCCCCGAGGACTGCCTGGATCAGAAGCAGGCCGATTCCAAACCAGGCGGTCTTTAGAATCCAGGAGAAGCGTGGCTCTTCCTTCCAGGCCAGGTATGTTGTGCCGCAGAAGAGGAGGATCAGACCTCCCGCCACCAATCGATGGAGATGTTCCCAGAACACGCCCCCGGTCATTTTCGGAAAAAGAGTGCCATAGCAGGTTGGCCAATCGGGACAGGCGAGACTGGACTCGGTGGCGTGAACGACGCTCCCTAGGAAGAGGAGCCCAAGGGTCCAGAGGACGGTGATCAGGAAGGCCCGATGGTGTTGGGGTTTGTGCATGGTCCGCCCCTTACCCTCTCTGCCGTGGAATGGATCCGGTTGTTCTGGTAACTTGCTATGCTATGTCAAAGAGACGCTACACTCCCCTCCAAACCTGGAGCTTCCTCAAGCTCCTCATTCCCCGGATTGCCCCGTACAAGGGTGCTCTCGCCGGGGCTGCTGTATTACTCCTCTCCGCCACCGGAATCGGTCTGGCTTTTCCCTTGGTGGTCAAGGAACTCCTGGATTCGGCCTTCCTGGACGGGGATGCCGCCCGCCTGACTCTCATCGCCCTGGGACTTCTGGGTCTTTTCGCGGTGCAGGCAGTAATCAACTTCGGTCAATCCTACCTCACCGCATCTACCTCGGAGCGGGTGGTGGCAGTTCTCCGCCAGGACCTCTTCAAGGCCTTGGTCTATCAACCTCCCGGGTTTTTTGACACCCGAAGGGTGGGAGGATTGACCTCCCGCATCTCCTCGGACACGGGGTTGCTCCAGGGTGTCCTCAGATTCGGTATTCCGGAGTTGGTGCGCCAGGGTGTGTTCCTGATTGGGGCTCTCGTGATTATCACCGTGCTTGCCCCCTACCTGACCCTGGCCCTCCTGGCCTCGATCCCCTTCACGGCCCTGGTGGCATGGCTCCTGGGTAGACGGATTAGGCGCCTGAGCACAACCATCCAGGACCGGCTGGCGGAGGCCGTATCCAGAGCCGAACAGGTTTTCACTCAGATTCAGATCGTTCAGGCTTTCACACGGGAAGCTTGGGAGGAAGAACGGTTCCGCGGAGAGGTGGATGCCGTCCGGGATGAGGGTCTCCGTCGGGCAGTAGTTAGAGCGGGGCTAGCAGGGGCCATCACTTTTTCCGCCTTCGGGGCCATCGTCCTCATGCTTTGGGTAGGCGGCCGGTTGGTGTTGGAGGGTTCTCTCACGCCGGGTGACCTGGTTGCCTTTTTGCTCTACGCCGTCACCATCGCCGGGGCCATCATGTCTCTGGCCGGCTTCTGGGGGAACCTCCAGGAAGCCGCTGGTGCGGCAGAACGGATCTTCGAGTTCATCGAGTACCCTCCAGAGCTACGGGCACCTGAGAACCCTGCAATCCTTTCCCAACCGGTTCGAGGTGAGGTTACCTACAAAGGAGTTTCTTTTCGATACGGGCCTGATCTTCCGCTCGTCCTGGATGGGATCGACGTGGAGATCGGTCAGGGGGAGAGGGTGGCGCTGGTTGGCAGCTCCGGGGCGGGGAAAAGTACGATGGTGTCCCTCATCCCCCGCTTCTATGACGTTGGATCCGGCGAGGTGTGTCTGGATGGAGTGGACGTCGGGCGCCTCGGGCTCCAGGAGCTTCGAAGCCGCATCGGGATCGTTCCCCAGGAGCCCATGCTCTTCGCAGGGACGGTGCGGGAAAACCTGGCCTACGGCCGACCTGACGCGTCCGATTCGGAGATCCGGGAAGTGGCCCGGATGGCCCACGCTCATGAGTTCATTTTGGGGTTTCCTGACGGCTACGACCAGACCGTCGGAGAGCGGGGCGTGACGCTCAGCGCCGGCCAGCGCCAGCGAATCGCCATCGCCCGGGTCATGCTGCGGAAACCGGCGGTTCTCATTCTGGATGAGGCGTCCTCCAGCCTGGACGCTGAGAGCGAGGCCTTGGTTCAGGACGCGCTGGATCAACTCATGGCGGGGCGAACCACCGTGGTTATCGCTCATAGGCTATCGACGGTGATTCGGGCCGACGGGATTCTCGTTTTGGACGGCGGGTCCATTGTGGACCGCGGAAACCACGCCGAGCTCCTCCACCGAAGCGAGGTCTACCACCGGCTTTACCACCGCCAGTTCGACGATGCTCTAGCCTCGACTCGAGAGACGACCGTTTAGAGACGCTCTCAGGCAGACCAACCGTTGGCGGACACTTGACACTCCTCTGAGTCCTTTCCGACCTTCACGGGTTCAAAGGCTCCTTGCTCTACCTCGAAAAAGGCTTCGGGTACGATGATGCACAGAACTCCCTTCAGGAAACCGGGCATCAGCCTGGCTTCCCTTCTCCTCTTGGCGTTTCCTGCCATGGCAACGGCCCAGCACGGAGAACCCCCCCCACCGGCTGCGTACGCTCTCGAGAATGTGACCGTTGTCCACGCCGACGGTCGAGAAGAGCCCGGCGTCAACATCGTGGTCCGGAGAGGTTTGATCTTCGCCATGGGGGTGGGAGCTGGGATTCCTGCCGATGCGCTGGTTCTGGAGGGTGACTCCCTCAAGGTCTATCCAGGAATGGTCGACGCCCATGGAGGTGTGGAGTTGGATCTCCCGACCATGGAGAACATGGGAGAGGTCCTTTCCTGGGACCCGCCACGGGAGGCGCAAGGGTTCACCCCCCATCGTCTCGCCGCCAATTACTTGGGGGTCGGGGGATCCGAACTCAGGTCTGAGAGGAACGCCGGTGTCATCGCCGCCGGGGTCTATCCCGAAGGAGGCATGGCGCCGGGTCAGGGTGCCGCGATCCTCTTTCGACGGACCACCAAGACCCCGAGAGATCTGGTGGTGCGACCCCGGCTGGGGCTCTTTTTCTCCTTCCAGGGGGCTCGGGGCGGTTATCCCAGTAGCCTCTTTGCCGTCATCGCTCACTTCCGCCAGATGTTCGAGGATGCGGGACGTTATGGCCTGATCATGTCTGAGTACGCTCGGGACCCCGTGGGGATGACGCTGCCTCGTTGGGACCCCGATTTCGAGGCCCTTCGTGACGCGGCGTCCGGAAACCTCCCCGTCTTCTTCCTCGCTGACGACGACGAGGACATTCGCCGGGTACTGAACCTCTCCGACGAGATCGGCTTCCAACCTCTCATCCTTGGGGGTGAGGAGGCTTGGCAGGTTGCGGACGAGTTGGCAGCAAGGGACATCCCGGTGCTCCTTTCGGTGGCCTTTCCCAAGCCCACAGACTGGAATCCCGCAGACGAGGAGGGTGTGATGCCCGCCTCGCAGGATGAGTTGGAGCCTGCCGCTGCCCGTGAGAAGGAACGATTGGAGAATGCCTACGCTACGGCCGCTCGTCTAACCGAAGCCGGAGTAACGGTTGCTCTCACCAGTGGAGGGGGGGAGGGGAATCTCCGTGAAGGAGCCCGGAAGGCCATGGAATACGGCCTTTCGGAAGGGGATGCCTTGAGGGCACTTACAACCACACCCGCCTTCCTCCTTGGCATGCACCACATTACCACCCTGGGGCCTGGGATGGCCGCCAACTTCATCGTCAGCGACGGTCCCTTGTTCGAAGAAGAGACGGAGATCCGGTACACATTCGTGGAAGGTGAGCTGGAGAAGGGCAGGGAAGCTCGTCCGCCCGGAGATGGGGAAACCCCATCGGTGGATGTCTCGGGCGCGTGGGAGGTTGTCCTCAATACCCAAGGAATGGAGATGACCTTCACAATGTCGTTAAGCCAGGATGGGTCTTCATTTTCTGGGAGCATGAGTAGCGGCGAGATGGGGGAAGCCCAGATCGAGAATGGAGTGGTATCCGGGAACTCGCTGACCTTTGCAATCGTCTTCTCCATGGGAACCGAATCCCTGGAGGTTGACTCCAGCGCCACCGTGACGGGGGATCGAATGTCAGGATCAGGAACCGGGGCCATGGGGAGCTTTACTTTCACGGCAACCCGTAGGCCCGGTGCGGAAGGAGGAATCCGATGAGCAGCCAGGTGATTCGAAGGCTTTTGGTCGTGCTTCTCCTTGCAGCACTCCCGGCTTCTGCCCTCGGGCAGAGGCGTCAAGCGGCCCCTCGGGGAGCCCAATGGGACACTCAGTTGGCTGAAGGAGCCGGCACGTTCCCCACGGGTGACCTCTTCATACGGAATCTGGACGCAGTTTGGACAGCAACCGGTAGGGTTCTGGAAAACACGTCGATCCTCATTCGGGATGGAGTTCTCGCCGAGATCGGCCCGGATCTGGTTGCACCGGAAGGGGTGAGGATTGTAGAGGGAGAGGGAATGACCGCCATCCCTGGGTTGGTAGATGAACACACCCACACGGGCATGGTGGGCACCAATGAGGGGTCGGCCCCGGTGGTTGCCGAAGTGAGTGTCCTGGACGCCTTGGATCCGGAGAGTCTCACGATGTACCGGTCCCTCTCCGGG
>JBDHMC010000201.1:0-4902 GCA_039656355.1 Gemmatimonadota bacterium
CCAGGCCGTCGTTGGAGCCGGTCCAGATCAGCCCCTCTTCCACCGGCGACTCGGCAATGGCGAAGAGGACCGCCGCATACGTGGGACTCGCATCGTCCGGCGTCAGCCCCCCGGTCTTCAATTGCAGGCTCTTGTCGTTAGTGGTGAGATCTGGACTGATGACCGTCCAGCTGTGTCCGCCGTCCGTGGTTTGATGCACGTGCTGGCTACCTGCATAAACCCGGTTGTGGTCGTGGGGGGATATGGCGATGGGGAAGGTCCACTGGAATCGGTAGCGGAGATCCGCAGCCGGCCACCCTTCAGGATTGTCCGGCCAAACGCTCACCGTCCGGGCCTGGCCGGTACGTAGGTCATACCTGTCGAGAATCCCCTCATAACACCCGGACCACACGATGTTGTTGTCCACTGGATCGGGGATGGCGAAGCCTGACTCACAACCACCTACCGAGTGCCATTCTCCGATGGAGATACTGCCTCCGGAGAGGCTGTTGCTGGGGCCCCTGTGGGAAGCTCCATCCTGCCGGTTGCCGTAGACGAAGTAGGGGATCTGGTTGTCGGTGTGGGCGTGGTACATCTGGGCGATGGGCATCCGAGGTCGGAGCCAACTCTGACCTCTGGTGGTGGAGATGTGCACCCCTCCATCGTTACCCACGATCATTCGGTCGGGCATGAGGGGGTCGATCCATATGTCGTGATTGTCCCCACCGGCGCTCCCTCGCTCAACGGTGAGGCCCCCATCCAGGGAGGTGGTGTGGGAGGTCGCCAGAAAATGGACCTCGTTGTGGTCGTCGGGGGCCGCCACAACCCGGGAGTAATAGTGAGGTCGCTGAACCAGTGTGTGGTCGGCGTTCACCATTCGCCATGACACGCCCCCGTTGTCCGAACGCCAAAGAACGCCTTGGTGTTCGTCCAATGAGGCAAAATCCCTGTTGGAGTTGGTCTCGATGAGAGCGTAGATCCGGTCGGAGTTATCTGCTGACATGCCAAGCACAACCTTCCCCAGGGGCGAGTGGGGAAGTCCACTCCCCTCCAATCGCTCCCAGGTATCCCCTCCGTCCTTCGACTGGAACAGCCCACTCCCCGGCCCTCCGCTCTGCCTCCCCCAAGTCCAGATGATCATCTGCCAGGTCCCTGCAAAAAGGATCTCTGGGTTGTTGGGGTCCATGATCAGATCCGACGCCCCGGTGTTTTCGTCCACGAAAAGGACTCGTTCCCAGCTCTCTCCCCCATCCATGGTCCGAAACACACCTCTCTCCTCCTGGGGTCCATACAGATGCCCCAAGGCCGCAACGAACACCACGTCGGGGTTGTGTGGGTGGATCACGATTCGACTGATCCGCCCCGATTCGTCGAGACCCATATGGGACCAGGTTTCCCCACCGTCGCTTGATTTGTAAACGCCATTCCCCACGCTCACGTTGCTCCGGATATGGGCTTCTCCGGTTCCGGCCCAAACCACGTTTGGATTGGTGGGATCGATGGCCAAAGCACCGATGGACTGAGCTGTCTGATCGTCAAAAACCGGCTCCCAGTGCACACCTCCGTCCACGGTCTTGAACACCCCTCCCGAGGCCGCCCCGATGTAGTAGATATTGGGATCCCCGGGAATGCCCACCACCGCGCTCACACGGTTCCCCACCGGGCCGATATGTCTGTACTGGAGATCTTCGAACATCCCACCCTGGACCCCGCTGACCTCCTGGGCTTGGGCAGTAGGGGAAAGGCAGAGAAGAAAAACGACAGCCAACAGTCTGCGGGCGAAGAACATGGTACCACTCCTCATGTGGAGATCAGCCGCCGAGTGACATTCCAGGGCCGGAACGGGAAGCTCAGTGGACGGGCGGAAAGGTACGGGGCTCCCTGCGTCGACGCAGCACCTGGGCGGCTAGGAGGTTGCCCTCCCGCAGGCCGGGGGGTGCGAAGATTCCCCCGGGCCCCTATGATTTCCCCGTTTCCTGGATCCTCTGGAATCCAGCCGAACTTCTGTACGTCTCCTATATCCCAAGCAAGGATGATGATTATGCCGAGACTCAAGGCCCTAGTACGGGTGTCGGTGCTTCTGGCGGTCTTCGCACCGATTCTGGGTGCCGATGCCTTTGCCCAGGAAGCCGACCCTGTGAACCAAACCGACGATCCCATTCTGCGGGAGTTTTTGTGGCGATCCATTGGTCCTGCAAACATGTCGGGACGCATCGACGATGTCGAAGCTGTCGTCGGAGACCCAAGCATCATCTACCTGGGGTTTGCCACGGGGGGAATCTGGAAGTCCACCAACATGGGGACTACCTGGACGCCCATCTTCGACACCTATCCCGTCTCCTCTATCGGTGACATCGCCATTGCCCCGTCGAACCCTGACATCCTTTACATCGGGTCCGGCGAGTCCAACAACCGACAGAGTACCACCAGAGGGGACGGTGTCTATAAGTCCACCAACGGTGGTGAGACCTTCGAAAACGTGGGGTTGGAGGACACGCATCACATCTCGAGGGTTCTCGTCGATCCGAACGATCCGGATGTGGTCTACGTGGCAGCAATGGGGCACCTCTGGGGTGCCAACGACGAGCGTGGCCTCTTCAAGACCACGAACGGGGGTCGCAGCTGGAGCAACACCAACTTCATTGACGAGTACACTGGTTTCACCGAAGTAGTCATGGACTCCAGGGACAGCCAGGTACTCTACGCTGCATCGTATCAGCGACAGCGAACACCCTGGGGATTCAACGGCGGGGGCCCGGGGAGTGGGGTTTGGAAGACCACGGACGGCGGTGACAACTGGACCCGCCTGGAGGGGAACGGTCTCCCTAATGGTACCCTGGGCCGCATCGGCCTAGCCGTCTACGCGGCCGACCCGAACATCGTCTATGCACAGATTGAAGTGATGAATACCAACCGCCGGGAACCAGGCGACACCAGCATCGATGAAACCCGGAGCGGCGTCTGGAAGTCCACAGATGGGGGCGGCAATTGGGAAATCCAGAGCAACAACAACAGCCGGCCCATGTATTACAGTCAGATCCGCGTGGACCCGACAAACTCTGACATCGTTTACACCATGGGCGCCTCCTTTTACAAGTCCGTCGACGGAGCTGAGAATTTTGAGACCGTCCGAGGCATGGGCCACGGCGACCACCACGCCCTCTGGATCAACCCCGACAACTCGAACCAGATCATGCTGGGCACCGATGGTGGATTCAACATCAGTTGGGACCAGGGAGCCACCTGGGACTTCATAAACACCATGGCGGTCGGGCAGTTTTATGAGGTCGGCGTAGACATGCGGAGACCCTATTTCGTATGCGGCGGCCTTCAGGACAACGGGAGCTGGTGCGGGCCGAGCGCCACGCGAAGTGGCGTTGGGATCGCCAACCACGATTGGTACCGGGTGGGTGGGGGTGACGGCTTTTACGTCCGCATCGACCCAACGGACTTCAACACCGTCTACTCCGAGTCCCAGCAGGGGAATATGTCCCGCAGGGACCTTCGGACCGGACAGAGCGCCAGAATAAAGCCCGCGCCTCCCAGCGAGCAGGGCAGCCAGACGAGACCCGGAAATGTCATCGGAGCCGCCGCGGAAGGTGAACGCTACCGCTTCGAGTGGAACACACCAATCGAGTTTTCGCCGCACGATCCCAGCACCATTCTCGTGGCCGGCAACCGCTTCTTCATGTCCAAGGACAGGGGGAGCACTTGGACAGCCAGCGAGGATCTCACCAAGAACGTGGATCGTGACCAGTTAAGCATCATGGGAGTCCCCGGAACCGAGCCCATGGCCTCCAAGAACGATGGTCAATCGGCCCCCGGGGGGGCCCTCACCCTGGCCGAGTCCCCCAGCCAGCCCGGGATCATTTGGGTGGGGACCGACGATGGAAACCTCCAGGTGAGCCGGAACGGAGGCGTGACATTCACCGACGTGACCGGCAACATCCCCGGGGCACCATCGGGATACTTCCGGGTTACCCGGGTGGAACCTTCCAACTTCGCTCCCGGAACTTGCTACGTCACATTGGACAACCACCGAAATGAAGATTGGAATCCCTACGTCTTCGTAACCGAGGATTTCGGGCAGAGCTTTACCTCCATCACGAACAACCTGCCCGTCGGCAGCGTGAAGGTCATCACGGAGGATCCCCGGAATCCGAACCTCCTCTACCTGGGAACAGAGTTCGGCCTCTTCATATCCCTGAACCGTGGCCAGGAGTGGAAGCGTTTCCAGAACGGTCTCGCCACTGTGCGAGTTGACGACATCCTGGTCCATCCCAGGGACAACGACCTCGTCGTGGGGACCCACGGCCGAAGCATCTTGATCGTCGACGACATCACCCCGCTTCAGCAGTACACGCCTGAGGTTGCCCAGGGCGACGCCTTCCTCTTCGAGGTGAGACCGGCGGTTCAGTGGCTTAGCGACACCCAAAAATCCGTGACAATGGCGGGTGCGAAGCACTTCCGGGGCCAGAACCCCCAGCCCGGGACCGCCATCAGCTACTATCTGCCTATCAATGTCAGCGGGGACGTCAGTCTTACCATCACCGAGATGTCGGGGGAGATCGTTCGTACCCTCACGGGCTCCGGAGACCGCGGCATCAACAGGGTCCAGTGGGACCTGAGAGGTGATCCGCCTGCCCAGCCGGCCGCCGCAGCGCAGGGCGGTGGTAGAGGAGGGGGTGGCCAACGAAGGGGACCTCCCGTTGAGCTAGGCACGTATCTGGTGACATTGGAGGTGGGTGGCATGGAGATGACCCGGTCCATCGTGGTGGAACCGGATATCTGGATGGGGCAGAAGGACTAGGGCCTACACGTCATCGAGAAACAAAAACGGGGGCTGCCGTGAAGGCAGCCCCCGTTCTTTCCTCTCCTGGCTCTGGAGTCCGGCCTAATTCTTCCTTCTCTTCGGCGACCCCT
>JBDHMC010000202.1:0-4875 GCA_039656355.1 Gemmatimonadota bacterium
GTTGTATCGAACCCCAACCAGACTTTCCTCCGCCCTGAAAGTGTTCGTGGGATCTATTTGAACGCCTGGGGTGCAGGATCGACCAGGCGACGGGAAGCCTTGATCGACCTGGCTCGGCGGACGGAAGTGAATGCCTTCGTCATCGACATCAAAGATGCCACGGGGTTCGTCAGCCACGCTACGGCCGTGCCCTTGGCCCATGAGGTGGGTGCGACCGAAGAGGTTCGGATCCGAGACCTGGCCGGCATGTTGGGCCGTTTGAAAGAGGCTGGGATCTACCCCATCGCCCGCATCGTGGTTGCAAAGGACCCTCTTCTCGCGGAGGGCCGGCCTGAGTTGGCCATCCAGGATTCTGCCGGGGGAGTCTGGGTTGACCAGGATAGCGTCCGGTGGCTGAACCTTCATGACCGGAGGGTTTGGGACTACCATGTGGATCTGGCACGGGAAGTGGTGAGGGCTGGGTTTCCGGAAATCCAATGGGACTACGTAAGGTTTCCCGACGCTCCTGAAGCCCTCCGGGCCCGGTCGGTTTTCCCGGGCGCAAACGGACGGACGAGAACTGATGCCGTACGGGCTTTTCTGGGCTATTCCCGGGAGGCATTGGCGAGGGAAGGGGCTTTCGTCACCGCCGATGTGTTCGGAGTCACCACATCGTATCGCAAGGACGTGGGGATCGGGCAGGTGTGGGAATCATTTATCGACCAAGTGGATGCAGCCCTTCCCATGGTCTATCCGTCCCACTACTGGACCGGGAGCTTCGGTTTCGACGAGCCGAACGCCCACCCCTACGAAATTGTTCGGCGAGCCCTTCGAGACGCTGTTGCCCGATCGGCACTGGTGGAAGGGGCCGGAACCGTTCGCCCCTGGCTTCAGGATTTTTCCCTGGGTGAGCCACCCTACGGAGCCCCTGAGATTCGAGCCCAGATCCAAGCCACCTACGACGCAGGTGTGAAGGAGTGGATTTTATGGAATCCAGGGAGCCGGTACACTGAAGCCGCCCTGATGCCGAAGCGGGGGCTTCCCTCTTGGTTGGATCCGGTCATGAGGGTGGGGGGGAAGGTCGTACCGATCTCGAAACGCTATGAGGTTCTGGGAGAAGTCGGACCGGAGGAGAGTGCCGTGGTCGAGGATACCCTTCCGCTTCCGGAAATCATCCCTCCATCGCGGGGAACCGGTCCCCGAGTGAAGTCCCTTCCGCTGGCACCTCTGCCCGACACGGGCAGGGTACGGTGGGCTCCCTCCGAGTCGAGGTGGGATCCGTAGTAGCTCCCCCCCGAAGGCCCTGAAGTTAGAAATCCTGGGGCCTTTATCCTTGCATGGGTGCGAACTGCAGTTCATGGAGGCGGGCGTAAAGCCCAGCCTTGTCCAAGAGTTCCTGGTGAGAACCCGTTTCCCGCAGTTCTCCATGGTGAAAGACCAGAATCCGATCTACACCCTGGACTGTTGAGAGTCGATGGGCGATGACCAGTGAGGTCCTTCCTTTCATGACCTCGTCGGTGGCCCTTTCGATCTGGGCTTCGATCTCCGAGTCCACCGAGCTGGTGGCCTCATCCAGAATCAGGATGCTCGGATCAAACGCCAGAGCGCGGGCAAAGGAAAGAAGCTGGCGTTCTCCCACCGAAAGAGTTGACCCTCGCTCCCCCAAGGGTTGGTCATAACCCTTGGGGAGGAGATTTACGATCCGGTCTGCCCCTACCCTGCGAGCGGCTTTTCGTATCTGGGTTTCACTGATTTTGTGGGAGCCCAGGCGAATGTTGTAGGCCACATCCTGGCTGAAAAGGAAAACGTCCTGAAGAACGAGCCCAATTCGGCTGCGGAGCTCCCGGAGGCTCACCTCATTAATCGGGACACCGTCCAGGAGGATGGTCCCCTTCTGGGGTTCGTAAAACCTCATGAGAAGGTTGTTGAGCGTCGTCTTACCGGCCCCGGTGTGACCGACAATGGCGATCTTTTCACCCGAATCAACTTTGAAACTCACCCCTTTTAGAACCCAGTCGGGGCGGCCCTCTTCCGTATCTCCGTAAGCGAACCAGACGTCCCTGAATTCGATCTCACCCCGAGTGGGGGTGGGGAGGGGAATGGGGTCCACCGGATCCGCGACCCCGATCTCATGGTCCAGGAGTTTGAAGATCCGCTCCGAGGAGGCCATGGCCCCCTGGAGAAGATTGTATTTTTCCGAGAGGTCCTGGATTGGCCGGAAGAACCTGCGGGCGAATTGGAGAAAAGCAGCTACCACACCCAAGGTGACCGTGCCCTCCAGGATGGAGCTTCCGCCGCTCCAGATGATAAGAGCCAGTGCTATGGCCGTGAAAAGCTCGATCACCGGGAAGAACAAGGCGTAGTAGGTGATGGATCGGAGATGGGCCTCCAGGTAATCCATGCTTATCCTGTGATGCTCCTGTGCGTCTTTATCCTCTCGGCTGAAGAGTTGGACTACCCGCATGCCAGTGAACCGCTCGTGGAGGAAGGAGTTGATGCGGGCGAGGCGAACTCGGATGTCTCTATAAGACTCCCGTACCCGGGCGCGAAAAACGAAGGCGGTCCACGCCACGAAAGGGAGGACGCTGAAAGCCACGAGGGCCAGCTTCCAGTCCATCCGCAACATGGCCGCAACGATAAAGATCAGGGTGAACACGTCCCCGAAAACGGTGACGATTCCCGAGGCGAAAAGTTCGTTCAGCGTCTCGACGTCGGTGGTGATGCGGGTGATGAGGCGGCCCACGGGGTTCCGATCGTAGTACTGGAGGTCAAGCTGTTGGAGCTTCTTGAAAATCTCCTTCCGGAGATCGTACATGATCTGCTGGCCCAGCCATGCCGTGAGGATCCGATGGATGTATTGGAGAACGAATCCGACGCCTATGGCCCCCAGGTATCCCATGGCCAGGAACGAGAGGAGTCGACCATCCCCCTCCCGGATGGCTTCGTCCAGGGCCACCTGGGTAAGCCACGGGCCCACGATCTCTGTGGCCGAGGCCGCGGCCAGGATCAGGATCGCGAGGCCGACCAGCCACCAGTACGGTGCAAGGTATCGGAGGAGCCGCCGCATGAGGCGGGCGTCATAAGCCTTCCCCAGAGCCTCTTCTTCGTGAATGCCGGGCTCCGAACTCATGCCGTGCTGGACGCCCCTGATTCAAAAAGCTGGTCGAGAGCCTGAAGGAAGCGCTCCATCAGGTCCCACGGCCCGATGGCGATCCTGAGAGCATCACCCACTTCGGGAATGCGGGAAAAAGGCCGCCCCGACACACCTCGGTCCTGCAAGGCCCGGTTTACCTCTCCTGATATGGCCGGTGCCACCGGTATGAGGAGGAAGTTGGCCTGGGAGGGGAGGGGGTGAAGGCCGCGGGACCTCAACTCCTTGACCATTCGCTCCCGGTTCTCGAGGGTCTTGGCCCGGATATCCTCGGCCCACCCGGAACTGTCGGCCAGAGCGGCCAAAGCCGCCCGTTCAGCAATCTGGCCGACCTTGTAAGGGCCCCGGGCCTTCTCTACTTCCTCCACCAAGGGTTCGGGCCCCACCGCGAATCCGATCCGGAGGCCGGCCAGGCCATAGAGCTTGGAGAATGTCCTGAGAATCAAGAGACGGTCTGATGAGGCGGCCTCATCCAAAAAGGTGTCTTCTCCAAAGTCGGCATAGGCTTCATCCAGAATCACCAAGGGCCCATCTGGTCCGCCGAGGGCCAGTAGAGCCCGGACCCAGTCCCTTCCCAGGGAGGATCCCATGGGATTGTTGGGTCGAGAAACATAGACCAGGTCAGGTTCTTCCAGGAGGAGCCGGGCCGGATCCACCTCCGCTTTTTGCCAGGGAACCGGGAGAGTCTCCAGTCCGTTCATCAGGGCGAAAACGGTGGCCATGGAGAAGGAGGGGGCTGGAAAGCTCATCCGTCCCGGGGGCAGGGTGGAGGCGCGGAACACGGAATCCAAGATATCGTGGGAGCCGCAACCGGTGGTCACCGTCTCAACGGGAATTCCGTATTTGGCAGCTAGGGCATCTTTCAGGTCTGAGGCGTAGGCCGACGGATACCGGGCCAGGGTATTGGGGGAAGCTCCGCGGACCACCTCGAGAGCCGCCGGATGGGCACCCCACAAGTTTATGTTTTCGCTCAGATCCAGGGCCGCGGGGCTTTGGCCGGGATCGTATGGCCTAAGGGGACGGTAGTCTTCCCGTGGGAATGGAGTCATTGGGTCCTCGCCGTTCCCAGGGGGGCCTGGGCGGTGAAGGTTGATTGCTTGACCCCTTAATGTAGTCACCATCCGCCACGGATGCCCCTCGACTCGATGAACCCCCCCGGGTCGTCGGTGTAACCCCCCTCTGCCACCGGATCACTCATGGAAATCTCCTGGGTATCCCGGTGAACTCACCTAGGCTATGATCGTGGGATGGACCATTGGATCCGAATCCGGGGTGCCCGGCAGCATAACCTGAAGAACCTGGACCTGGACCTCCCTCGGCGTCTCCTCACAGTCATCACGGGGCCCTCCGGTTCCGGAAAATCCTCTCTGGCTCTGGACACCCTTTTCGCGGAGGGGCAGCGGAGGTACGTGGAGTCCTTATCAACTTATGCGAAGCAGTTCCTGGACCGGATGGAGAAACCGCGGGTGGACCTCATCGAGCGGATTGCCCCGGCGGTAGCCATCGAGCAGAAGAACCCTACAAAATCGAGTCGATCCACGGTGGGGACCGCCACGGAGGTTTTTGATTATCTCCGTCTGCTCTGGTCGCGGGTTGGCAGGACTTTCTGTCCTGACTGTGAGGAAGAAGTTCGGCCTGACACGGTGTCCAGTGCTGTGGATCGGGTCCTTGAATTGCCAGGTGGGTTGCGCATTCTCGTCACCTTCCCCCTCAAACTCAGCGAGAGGGTGACTCACGGGCTAGTG
>JBDHMC010000203.1:0-4839 GCA_039656355.1 Gemmatimonadota bacterium
AGGTATTTTTTTTTTTTTTTGTCAGCGATTTCCCGGAAATCGAAGTCGTTCCGTAAGAAGAGGCCCACCTCGATCCCGAGTATGGAGAGGGCCTCCTTCAGATTCAGGTTTTGCAGCCCCTTGTAGTTTTCTCGCCAAAAAGCCGGGATGGCCGTAGGGCCGATTTTCACCTGCCCCCCGACACCGATGGTATAGTGGACCCCAAGCCAGGGCCGGCTGAGCTTGGGCACTGGGTAGATATGAACCCGGGGGCGTTTCTCCTTGGGGTCACCGTAGAGGTAGATCCCCTTGAAAGGGAGGATGTTCAGGTCCTCACCAAACCCATAGGACTGGGCCAGCTTGTCCGCGTACAGCCCAGCGGAGTTGATTACGTATCCGGCCTCGAAGAGCCCATCCGTGGTAGAAAGGGCATTCCCCTTCCGACCCAGGGCCCGGACTCCGAACACCATCTTCACACCGGCATCTTTTGCATCGGAAGCCAGGGTCCGCGTGACCTCCACCGGATCCACCGATGCCGTGGTAGGTGAGAAGAGAGCCCGTTGGTGCGTCTTTGCCGCCGGATCGATCTCCTTGGCTTCCTCCTCAGTGACCTCTTCCAACTGCACCCCGTTCCGATCCCCTCGACGCTTCAATTCCGCCAGCCCCTCCAGCTCCTCCGGGCCCTGAGCGACCACCAGCTTCCCACACCGGTTGATGGCCAAGCCCCGGTCCAGGCAAAGGTCGGTCCACTGGCGGGTCCCATCCCGGGAGAACCGGGCCTTTAGGCTATCGGCCGTGTAGTAGAATCCTGCATGGAGGACTCCACTGTTCCGGCCCGAGCCATGGAGAGCCACCCTGTCCTCCTTCTCCAGGAGGGTCACGGTGGAATCGGGCCACCGAAGACGTGCAGCCCGGGCAACGGCCAGACCTACGATACCGCCACCGACGACGAGGATGTCAGACTTGGATTTTGAGGGCATGATTCGAGAAGGAATGCCGGGCTCCTCTCCCGGCGTCAGTTTGTGGACCGGTCGCCTGCGACCCAGGAAAGAACCCCTTTCCATCATCGGGGTCAAGAGTCCTGAGGCGGCGCCGCCCCCCCAAAGCCGGCGACATCTTCCCCCAGCTTCCGGCGGTGATCAGGGTCATCCGTCGTAGCCAAGGCAAGCTGGTGGAATCTCCGGCCCTGCTCGGTACGCCCCATCTCCAGGTATAGGCGGGCCAGCTCGTTCAGACCGTTTGTGTACGACGAGGTCTCGGGCTCCGGTCCCAACGCCTTCATATACTCGTCTTCAGACTCCTCATACCGACCCTTCAGGCGAAACAGGTTCCCCAAATTGGCATGGGCAAAATCCACGGTCCGGCTCCGAGGGTCCAAAACCTTGAGGGTCAGGTACATCTCCTTTTCGGCCTTCTCCCACCATTCCTCGGTATCGTCCTGATATCCCATGTCCCGAAGCTGCTTCCCCCCGACCATGAGGATGTAACCCAGGTTGTTGTGAACGCTGGCGTGCCGGCCCGGCTTGTTCCCGATGATCTTCTTGTAGATCTCTATCCCGGCCCGGATGTCTTCCAGAGTTTCCGTGCAGTGCCATGCGAAAGCCAGTGCGTACAAAGCGTCGGGGTCCCCCGGAAGAAGGGAGACCGCCAGGCTAGCCGCTTCCCGGGCCTTCCCCACGATCTCGTCATCGAGACGCCCGAAACGGTGCCGGTCCTGGCTGTAGGTCCTAGCTACCCCCAGGGCAGCCAACCCCTCCACCCTTCGATCCACATTCCATTTGTTTCGACTCGCCGACAAAGCCTGTTCCTTGGCGATTCGGCCGGCATCCAGGAAGTGGCTCCGTGCTTTGGCGTTCGTGGCGGCGTTACGAACCGTCCTGAGCCAGAGGATCCCCAGGTTGAAGTGGGCGAGAGAGTAACCCTCATCGTGCTCGATGGCTTTCCCCAGTTTCTTGTCCACCGCTTCAACCATAGCCGCATCGGAATGCCTGAACCCGGATCGGTTCCAGAGTTGCATGGCTTCCGTCAGGGATCTGAAGGCCTCCCAATTCCTGGTTCCGGCACTCCGGGAATCATCCAGTACGCTCAGTCGAGCCGTATCCAACACGATCCGATAGGCCAACTTCTCCGTGAGGGAGGATACTGCATCCTTCCCTTCCGGCACCTCAGCCTTCCATGCGTGGTAATAGTCTTTCCCCCTCTTCAGGCGGGCGCCGCAGAGCCTCTCCTGATCGTCACCGATGACCACTTCTCCTTCCAGCTCCAGGGTCGGCCACAGCTTGGAGGAGAGTCCCACCAGGAACCCCAGGGGCGAATTCCCGGCAAGGAGAGAGACTGCCTTGGACCCTAGGTCCTCACTTTTTCGTTTGGGATTCCCGAGGCTCGTTGCCTCCCCTTCGGCCCCGGACCCTTCCACGGAATGGGCGAGCCAGATGGCCTCCAGGTGTTGGCGGATCCCATCGGCGATCTCTTTCCCGTTGATGTGAGACCCACGGGCCGGGTTCCCCCAGGTGTGAACGAACAGGGCGCTCCGAGAGCCGAATCGTCGAAGAAGGAGCACGACCACCAGAGCCGTCGCAAGGACCAGCACCCCGAGCTTTACCACGACTTCCAGGGCATCAGGCAAGAACCCGAAGAGGAAATCCAACACGTCAGTCCTCCTCGACCGGCGGGAGGTGATTCCGGTATTCGTTGATGGCCAGCGTTCGGCCGCCAGCTAGGTAGGTGGTAGAATCGAACATCTCTCCGAAGCCCGGACCCACCTCGTACGCCCCCTGTCGGGCCAATACGATGTCTCGCCAATGGGGTCGGAGCATGCCAGGGTCCTCGATCACCCAGGGGGAGTCGGCGCCGGCCGAGTAGAAAAAGGCCATTCCCAGAGGTAGGCCGTCGGGAAAAGACCGAACCGGCGCTTCAATTCGGCTGTAGTACCTCTCTCTCTTGTCCAGGGCCGCGAGTTCCCCATCAGAAACTGAAAAGGCCAACCCATTGAACCGGGCCCCCTCCACTTTCTGGACATTCAGAGCCCCGAGCTCGGCAGGTTCATGGGTGAGGTGATAGCTCGGTTCATAGTGTCCCGGTCGGAGGTTGAAGAGGCGCCGGAAACCCTGGACGATGACGGGGATGAGCTCCTTTCCCTCAGCCCCGGGACCCACGGTAGAAGCCAAGGACGGACGGCTGAGGAGGGTGCCGTACCCCACCAGGAGTGGTAGGGTTCGGATGATCTCGTCCTGCTCTTTACCCATGCGGCGACAACCGATGAAGGAAGAGAAATGTTTTTTTGGGATCACAATAAAGATGAAATGAAGGCGGTGAATGCGGAAGTCCATCTGTAAAAAGAGGGTAAAGGACCACCCCAGGCGGCCGGTTAGGCCAACCTTTGAGGCCCGTAATGCGTCTTTATGTGTAGAAGGAGCTACCACATTCAATCCACCCGAACTCTCCACAGACGGAGATAGCTGTTTTCGGAAGGGATCTCAGGGAGGCGGAGCGGTAGAAGGATGAAAACGGGACAGAGATCAGCCAGCAGACCGGTTCTTTTCCAGAGGATCGGCCAGTTCCTCGGAGAAGTGGGGCGAAGAAGGGTGTGGCGGACGGCACTTACCTATGCCGCCGTCGTCTTTGTCGTTCTTCAGCTGGGAGAGATCATTTTCCCGGCTTTCGGAGCCCCTGAATGGGCCCTCAGGCTCCTGGTGGTGGCTTCCTTCCTCGGGTTCCCGGTAGTCCTAGCCCTGGCGTGGGCGTTTGACATCACTTCAGGCGGGATTCAACGGACTCCCTCCGTTGAGGGCATCTCGAACCCTTCGGAATACTCGGGGACCACCCTGCCCCGTCTGGCCCTTTTGGCTGTCATCCTGACAACCGTTGGTGGCGTGGGATGGTGGACGGTGCAAGACACCCTTCCGGCACAGAACCCGGATCCCTTGGCCTCTTCCGATGGGCTTGTGACGTCTGCGTCCCTGGAAGATTCCTCTCTTCAAATTCGGTCTCTGGCTGTGCTTCCCCTGGACGACTTCAGTGAGGAAGAGGGTGGGGAGTATTTCACTGCCGGTCTTCATGAGGAACTGGTCTCCCAATTGAGTCAAATCGGGGCCGCTCGGGTTCTATCCCGGACGTCCGTTGTCCAGTACGACGCCACTGGAAAGACCATGCCACTCATCGCCGCCGACCTCGGCGTGGAGGGCGTGGTGGAGGGCTCGGTATTCAGGGATGGGAACCGCGTCCGGATCACCGTTCAGTTAATCCACGGTCCCACCGATCAGCACCTTTGGGCCAACAGCTACGATGGAACACTGGAAGACGCCATCGGTCTTCAACGGACGGTGGCCCAGGCCATCGCCAAAGAGATTCGGGCTGAGCTCTTTCCTGAAGAGGAATGGGCAACCCCTGAGCCCAGGATTGCCGCCACCCCCCGTGTACAAGATGAGTACATGAGGGGCCGGTTCGATCAATCCAAGGCCACACCGGAAGCCCTTCAGTCGGCCATCGTACATTTTGAGGCTGCTCTCGAAGGAGATTCCGGTTTCGCTCCAGCGTACGCCGGCCTGGCGGGAGCACGCTTCCTTCTGGGAGTCCAATCGGAGGATTCACTGGAATCGGACCCATCCATAGGCCGCCGGATCGTAGAGCCTCTGGAAATAGCTTTCCGGCTCGACGAAAAGTCGCCGGAAGCCCACGCAGTCCTCCTATCCCTGCAGGAGTCTTTAGGAAGTATCCCGGGGATCGAACTTCCCGATGGTGTCAGGATCGTGGGGGATTCTATCTCCATTCTACAGGCCGAAATGGCTTTAACAGGCACCGAATTTGGGCGCCAGCTACATAGGGTTGTGGTCAATCAGGGGCTCAAACCTGGGGGCCGGG
>JBDHMC010000204.1:0-4838 GCA_039656355.1 Gemmatimonadota bacterium
GGTCCAAGCAGAACTTGATGGCTGCGTCCCGGACCTCCGTCGCTGACTGGACTCCATGCTGTTGTTTGAACTGTTCTGCGGCTTCTCCCCACGCCTCGTATTCTCGAAGGGTTCTCTCCCTGGCTTCCGACATTCTGCCGCTGGCCCTGGAAGCGGCCGCATCTTCGCTTGCCCGGGCCACGACCCCCACGGGGTTTGTCTTCATGAGGGTCACGCCCATATCCCGTGCCTGGCAGGCTTGGATGATCCGCTCGCCCTGGTCCTTCTGGAGGAAGTTGTAGACGAAAAGGGCTACGTCGAATCGGCCGTCTTCGGCCGCCGCACCGATGACGTCCTCCATGGGGCTTTCCACCCGTCCGTACACCGAGTGCTCAGGACCGTGATTGGAGAGGCCCAGGAAACGCACTCGCCCTTCCGTCTTGAGTTCATCTGCGGCGTCATGGAATCCCTGGTGTTTGACCTCCTCGATCCGAGGCGTCATGTGGACCATGAGGCAGTCGACATAATCGGTCTGCAGACGATCCAAACAAGCCTGGAACCGTCGTTTGAGGTCCTCCTTCGAGTTCCCACCCATGGACAGGTTCAGCTTGGTGGTAAGGAACAGGGAACTCCGGTCCCGCCCTTTCAGCACTTCACCAATGGCCCGCTCCGACTGCCCGTTCATGTAGTGCTCGCCGGTGTCGATGTAGTTGACTCCCATGTCCAGAGCCACCGCCAGCACGTTGGAGTTGGTCAAGAAGCCTGCGCCGTACCCGATATCCGAGACCTGAAAACCGGTGCGGCCCAAGGTCCGGTGGGCTCGGATTCTCAACTCCTGCTCTTGCTGTCCTCTCGAGCTTCTTCGTTCGGTTCCTCCAAATGCGGCCGTGCCGGAGACCACCCCACCTCCCAACACAGCTGCCCCTGTCGTTTTCAGGAATCCCCGACGGCTGACTTCTTTCTCCGATCCCATCTCACTCTCCGGTTTGTGGGGGCGCTGCTTCCTCGGCCAAGAAATACTTAAGGAAGCTCTGCACAAGTGGGGCGAGCCGCGTTACTCGCGCCACGGGGCCATATGGTAGGCGGGAGTTCGACGGCATAGCCGTGCGCTACGGCGAGAACTCCCAACGAAGCAGATGGCCCCGTGCCGCAGAGCCGAGCGGCCTGTGTGCTGACAGATTCCTGATGACCCTCCGCGAGACCGCCGAGCGAAGCGCAGGCGAAACCCGGAGGGCACAGGGGGATTGCGGCGCCATACCGCGTCATGACTCCTCCCCGATGCTTTGGCATCGCATTCGTCGTCCTTCCTTGTCTGGCATCCGCAAGACCCCTGTGCGCGGCCGCACCCCATTACGGGGATAGGCCCCTGAAAAAATGGCCAGATTTGGGGGACTCGGAAAGGCCAAGGCAGGTCTAGCCGGAATAAAAACCCTTCACCGCCTCTCCAACCTCTGTGATCTGCCCCTCCGTAAGCTCAGGGAAGATGGGGAGACTGACGACCTCCTCAGTAAGGGCCTCGGTCGCAGGCAGGCCCCCGACCTCCCCACCTAGCCCCCGGAAACACTCCTGAAGATGGAGGCCCAGCGGGTAGTAGACGCCGGATCCAATTCCACGTTCCCCCAGGTATTCCCGGAGCTTGTCCCTTTGATGGACCCGAAGCGTGTATTGGTTGTACACGTGGTCGTTGCCGGGAGCGACGACAGGCGTCTTAACCTCCTCGGTCCCGGTTAGGAGCTCGTCATAGAGGGCGGCGTTTTTTTGGCGGGCCTCGGTCCAACCATCCAGATGGGGGAGCTTCACTCGAAGAACTGCGGCCTGGAGCGCATCGAGCCGGGAATTCGTCCCGACCATCTCATGGTGGTACATCTGTATCCCACCGTGGACACGAAGCTTCGACACCTTCTCGGAAAGGGCTTCGTCGAAGGTGGAAACCATGCCCCCGTCCCCAAACCCACCCAGGTTTTTTGTGGGGAAGAAAGAGAACGAAGCCGCATCTCCCCGCGCACCCGCCATCGACCAATCCTCGGGCTTCGCTGACTCATCCAGAGACAGGCTCGCCTGATCGCTGGTTTGCCCTCCCAGCTGGGCAGCCGGGTATCGCTGCCGGGCACCAATGGCCTGAGCGGCATCCTCCAAGACGAAAGCCCCCCTCCTTTTTGAGAGTTCTCGGATCTCGGACATGGGTGCCATCTGACCATAAAGATGCACGGGAATGACGGCCCGAGTCCTCTCCGTCCAAACAGCCTCCAGCGTCTCTGGGGTGACGTTGAACGTGTCGGGATCCACGTCGCAGAACACCGGCGTGAACCCCGAATTCCATACGGCCCCGGCCGTCGCAAAGAAGGTGAAGGCCGGGAGGATGACCTCATCACCCCCCTCTGGTTCGAGGGCCCGCAGAGGGAGCAAAAGGGCGTCGGTCCCACTTGCGACCCCCACCGTGAAGGGGACCCCAAGATAATCAGCGATTTCTTCCTCGAGACCCTGGACCTCCGGACCCAAGATGAAATACTGGGACGCCACGATTCGCCCGACGGTCTGGTCGAGCTCCGCTTTCAGAGCGCTGTACTGGAGTTTTAGGTCTAGGAAGGGAACGGGCATGATTTCAGATGAGTCACGGGGGTGGGTTGGACGTGCAGCATCCCTCAGCCGCCACGTCGGCGGACGGTCCGGTTGGATCCGGTCCCAGACTCGGGTGGAAAACAAGATTCCGAGAGCTCCCCGGCCCGGAGGCGCTCGAAGGACCGGTCGAAGCGACCTCCAAACCGGATCTGGTCGATGCGTGATTCGGCTCTGACCACCAGGGCGCTATTCCCGGCGGGATCATAAACGGAGACATCCTGGAAGGCCTCGATGGCAGCCTCACACTCCCCCCTGTAGCCCAAGATCTCTCCCTTCAGGAAGTAACCTCTGGCCAGTCGCTGCCGGGGTTCCCCGATACGGAGTAAAGTTTCCAGAAACCGCAGCGCCTCTTCGTCGTCGCCTTCGGCCCTCCGGACCACAGCCAGTTCGAAGGAGCAGCTCCCCAGACGCCAGTTCACCTCGCCTCGCTGCGACCTGGGCACCTGACGATCCTGGTATTCCTCGTAATAGATCACCGCGCTCTCGCAGTCCCCCACCTCGTCATAGGCCACGGCGGTCTCGAAGAGGATTCCCGGGAGAGAATCGGGATCCAGAGCCGAAAGGGCCTTTTGGTAAAAGGGGAGAGCCCGGCCATACTCCCCGATGTCGGAGTAGTGTTGGGCCAGCGGAAGAACCAGATCTTCGAGACTGATGCCGGGACGGAACTCCAAGGCGGTCTGAACGGCAGACGCCATTCCGAACCGATCACCAGAGCTGTTCTCTTCCCGAGCCAGATGGACGAAGTCGGATAGAGCCTGGTCCGCCAAAGAGGAGTCCTGGGCCATCGCCAACCGATAGTGCTCCCTGGCCTCGTCGATCCTTCCCAAGCCCACATAGGTGTGGGCCACGCGGGCATAAGTTCCGGGGTCGGTCGCACCCTGCAGGAGGGCGAGGCGATACTCAGCCAAGGCTTCTTCCAGATCACCCTTCGCGAACGCCTGATCTCCCCTGAAAATCGAACTCCCTTCCTCATCCAGAGGGGTGCACCCCACAAGGGCCGCCAACACCACCCAGGAGGCCAAAGCCCTCTGAATCTGCTGCACCTTGGTTCGAATCGTCCCGAATCGAGTCATCTTCATAGCTCTGAAAACTAACGAAGCCGCGCCCGGAGTGGGACGCGGCTTTTAAAAAAAGCAGCAATCATGCCAACTACCCCCAAGCCCCCTAGGCCAGACCTTTTCCGAGAGAAGCAAGGTAGGCTTTGGCCCTCAAGTCCCTGGGATCGTCTTTCACACAACGCTCCCATTCTTTCCGGGCTCTGGCCCCATCCCCCTGTCGATGAAAGGCCAACCCGAGGCGGAGCCGTGCGCTGGTGAAGCCCGGGTTGTTCTCCAGGATCGTCTCGAGTTGTTCCTGAGCGTCTTTCCAGCGCCCCATCCCAATGAGGGCCTCTGCGTACTTCGACCGGATATCAAGGAAGCGGGTCCGAACCGCCAGGGCTTTTCGATATTCACCTGCGGCTTCTTCAGGGTGATCTGCCACCAGATAAAGGTCACCCAGCTTGGCATGAGCGATGGCAATCTTGTGACCGACATCCGATGGAAACTCCTGGGATTCACAATGATCCAGCTCATCCGCCTTCCGGAGGTGCTGGCGAGCCTCCTCAAAATGGCCCAACCCCTGAAGGATAATCGCCCGATTCAGATGAGCCTCAGCATATGTATCCGAAATGCTCAGAGCCTTGTCGAACTCGACCAGGGCCGCCTCCGGGTCCCCCAACATTGCCAAGCAAAGGCCCGCTTTGTTGTGGACGTCAGCAAACCCAGGGTGTCTTTCCAGAACGGCTTGGAACAACTCCAGAGCAGCTTCGTAATCGGCTCGTTCCCAAGCGCAGATCCCCCTCTCGATGACTTGTTTCGCTGAGAGGTTCTTGATTTCCGACATGGCGGCCTTTCCCCAAGGAATGCCTCGGGTTGAACCGAAGGTCAGTCCTTCGGTATCGATCCAGGCTTCAAAACTAGTCCCGGTGGAGCGGTCCGGTCCAGGGACCCGGACCATCTCCGAATCAGGGTGATCCGATTGCACTCTTCTCCCGATACCAACTCACGAAGGCGCGAATCCCCTCTCTGAACTCCCAACCGGGCTGGTAGCCCAGCACTCTCTTGGCTTTTGAGATGTCGGCATAGGTCCGGACCACATCGCCAGGCTGTTCGGGAGAAGGCCGGATGCGGGGCTCAATTCCCATCTCCTCCCCAAGGACCTGGATCATCTCCCTCAGGCCTATCGTCCGACTCTCTCCT
>JBDHMC010000205.1:0-6038 GCA_039656355.1 Gemmatimonadota bacterium
CCGTTCGGGCAGGCTCTTCCTGCCTCTGCAGTTTCTTATCGATGTTCTTCCTGGGTGCCCCGAGTTCCTCCGGCTCCGGGGTCCCTTCCCCCGTGCCCTGGATCGATCACGACCACCCGAACGGGGTCGGGGGAATAGCCCCGGGGGGCCTGCGGATCCAGAATCACCAGGGTCCCAGCGTCAGGATCGTACTGGAACACCTCGGGGAGTTTCCACGGAAGAACATCGATAAGAAACTGCAGAGGCAGGAAGAGCCTGCCCGAACGGACGTACGGGGCCTCGGCCAGGTGGACCCCTTCTCCACCCCAGGAGAGGAACGGCGTGCCCGGCCGAACTTCCACGGCTGGGGGCCCGCCATGCCAACGGGCAACCACCCGGCCCTCCAAGCTCTCCACGGTCCACCCCAGTCGAGTCAGTTCCTCCACCGACACGGCCGCGAACCCATTCTGACTCACAATTGTCAGGGCTGGACTCAAGGGCCCTTCCGGGGTTTGGACCCTAACGGAAATCACCTCCTGAACGGATCGAGCATGGAGGGGCGGAGCGAGAATAGCCGACCAAACCAGAGCCGCAAATAGACCCTTGGAGGCCCACACAAGAGGGTGTGTTCTTGTCAGGCCTTCGGGCGAACGGAGTTCATCGACCATGGGAATCCATGGCTCGACGAGCTTCGGCCTCCTGTGTCTTTCGCTTCAGTTTTTCTCGCTTATCGTAGGTTTTTCGACCTCGGGCCAGGGCCAGAGTGACCTTGGCATACCCTCTCCTGAAATAGATGTCGAGGGGTATGAGGGTAAGCCCTTTTCCCTCCACTTTCCCAATGAGTTTTCGGATTTCGTGCCGGTTCAGAAGGAGTTTGCGGGGCCGTAGGGGATCTTCGTTGTACCGATTCGCCTGTTCGTAGGGAGAAATATGGAGGCTATGAAGCCAGACTTCGCCCCCCTCCAACCGGGCGTAGGCGTCCTGAAAGCCCACCTTCCCTTCCCGGACGGACTTCGCCTCTGGGCCCTTCAGGACCAAACCCGCTTCGAAGGTTTCCAGGATCTCGTACTCGTGGCGAGCCTTCCGGTTCGAGGCCACCAGTTTCTTCTTTGGAGAGGATTCAACCATTACCCGGACGGGCTCCTTGAGGCGTGGAGCCGCCTTGTGCGGCCCATCGTATATACTTGGGCCATCTCGCCTCCGAGAATAAACACTACCGCCCCGTAATAGATCCAGAAGAAGAGGATAGCGGCGCTGGTAAGGCCCGGTCCTCCAAGGGATTTTCCTGGGCGGGAAGAACCGGTAGACCAACAAAAAAAGGACCCAGATGAATCCAAAGGCCAGGAGTTGGGCGGTAGTCTGACGGAACAAGGTCAGGCCAGGGCCTTCCAACCCAGTAAGGCTTATCCCGTACTCCTCCGCAGCCTTGAGGCCGACGGTGGTTCCGATGTTCAGGACGAAGAGAAACCCTCCAACAACAACCATCAGTGCATCGAACAGTTTTCCGTGAATGATCCCTCGGCCGTGGGAGAAGTCGAAGATCTCGCGGAGAGCCGTCCTGAGAGTCCCCACCAGACGGGTCGCGATCCAGACGAAGACCATCAAACCCACCAAACTGAAACTCGCACGATCCGCCAGGAGGGAATCAATGACCCCCTGCACCCGAGAGACCAGATCCACCTCCCCCCCGACGGTGGGGAGGTTTCCAAGGAGGAAGGGGACAAGGACGGACGCAGGATCCGGAAACCGGGAGGTGAGGACGAACCCTGAAACACCGATAAAAAGGAGTATCAGAGGAACCAGGGCCACCAAGAGGTTAAAAGTGATGGCCCCTGCCATGAAGAAAATGTTGTCTTCGTCGGCCTTCGAGAAAACCCGCAGGAGGAAGTCCCGGAGACGCCTGATCCGCCCCGGATCAGGGGGAAGCAGCGAAGCATGGCCCCAGGAATCGGTCATGAGGGATCCCTCCCCCTGAACGAAATGGAGCCCCCTATTCCTCAGCCCCCTCCTCGGGTCCCTCAGCCATTTCCTCGAATACCTCCGCCTCCCCTGGAGTCTCCAGATCAGAGCTGGCTCCGACCTCCCGAGCGGCTTCGATCCCTGCCCGGTAGGCTGCCTTGGAGCGTTCCAGCTTCTCCTCCAGCTCACCCCGGGCATCAATGGCTGCCTTGCGGCCTGAATCCACCGCCTCGCGGACGGAATCAACCTTGGTTTGGAGGTGCTCCCGAGCCGTGCTCAAGCGGCCTTCCAGATTCTGCTGTGCATCCCGGACTCGCTCCTGGGCGGCACCCTTGAGCTTCATGGCTCTGGACTTGATTTCTTCTTGGGTTTCCTCGCCGGACTTGGGGGCGAACAGAAGGGCCAGACCCGCACCTACCAGGGCCCCAAGGACGAATGACCCAATCCCCCCACCCCCTTCCCGCTCGATGACGATATAGGGCGTTTCATCCTGATCGCGCATGGGACTCTCCTTGAAAGGGGGGACTTGGAGCGAGAAACTACCGATCCTCCCCAGGACTCATTGGTTCTAAGGTAATCACCAGCCCTCATACCCTCCAGTCGTGGTCACCGATCCCTAATTGGGGTCGGTCATACCCTTCCCTTCCCAGGAGACCATAGGTCAGCTCCTTGCTAACCTCCACGCCGGGCTGATCAAGCGGATCGACACCGTAGAGGGCACCGGCGAAGACGGTGGCAATCTCGAAGAGCATGAAGAGTTCGCCCAGGGCGCGGGGGGTGAGGTCATCGACCTCGAGGGAAAGGCTGGGACGGCCCTGTTGGCGGAGGGCCTCCATGGTGGCTTTCCGTTCGGTGTCCAAAAGCTCCGAGAGCGTGTGCCCCCCAAGGTAGCTCAAGGCCGAGAACTCCTGACGGATGGCAGGAATCTCCACCGGATCCTCAGCTCCTCCCACTCCTAGGAAGAGCACGACCTTGTCCCGTGGCCCATCCATGAGGAGTTGAAGGAGGGAGTGCTGATCCGTGGCCCCTACCGCCGGTATGGGCGTCGGGCCCAGATTCACCGCCCTCCCCTCTCGGTCCCGGGCCTTCCCCAGTGATTCGGCCCAGAGCTGCTGAAACCATGCGGCGAAGGATCGAAGTCTATCCGAGTACGGCATAAGTACGTGGATAGGGGATCCGAGTGCGGTATCAGCATGATGAAGGAGGGTCGCCAATAGCCCCGCCGGGTTCTTCTTGAGGACGGTTGTTCGGCATCGTTCCGCCATATCCCGGGCACCATCCAGAACTCCCATGATGTCGATTCCAACTACGGCGGCGGGGAAGAGCCCCACTGCGGAGAGAACCGAGAACCGTCCGCCGACGTTCGACGGGACCTCCAGCGCCGGAATCCCTTCCTCATTGGCAATCTTCCTTAGGATCCCAGACTCAGGATCGGTAGTAAAAAGAAAGTGCCCGCGAGTCGGGTCTTCCCCCAGGACTTCATGGACGCGTGCCTCGACCACCATGTACTGGGACATGGTTTCTGCGGTGGAGCCCGACTTGCTGACTACGTTGAATAAGGTCCGCCTCAGATCCAGCCGATCCAGAAGGGCGGAGACTGTCCTGGGATCAACATTGTCCAGAATATGGAGGCGGGGATAGTGATCCCGAGCCTCCTCGTCCAACTCGTTCCAGTAGGGGCCCAGGAGCGAATCCCTCAAGGTGGTGGTACCAAGGGCCGAACCCCCGATCCCCAGAACCACCAGGTTTTCGAACCACTGGCCGAACCCGTCAGCCAGTTCCTGGACGGCCTTGGTAGAGTCCCGGGCGTCCGGGAGGGCAAAGAACCCCATCTCCCCGGACAGCCGCCTGGCTTCCACCTCTTCATATGCCCTCCGAAAAGCGTCGGCCTGGTCTCCCTCCAAACCAAGGGGGTCCAAGCCACCACCTCCCAGACTCGGGGAGAGCATATTGGCGTAGTCCAGGGTCACCGATTTCATCTCATCCTGTCCTCTCGTGGGAATTGACTTCTACTGAAACTCACTTTTTAGGGGACCCATCCCTCAATCCTCGGGAATCTCGACGGTCAAGCCGTCATAGGCCGGTTCCACCCCCGGCGGGAGGCCATCGAGCAACTCCTGGTGGCCGACCTCATGGGTCATATGGGTCAGGTAGGTCCGCTCTGCCCCCACCGCCGCCGCCGCCGCCACGGCTTCCTCCACGTTAAAGTGGGTGGGGTGGGGGTTCCCCCACCAAAGAGCATTCAGAACCAGAATCCGAACGCCCTTGAGAGCTTCCAAAGTCCGGGGAGGAAGGGTTTTCGCGTCCGTTACATACCCTAAGGCTCCCACCCTGAACCCGAATACAGTGGTGGGGCCATGGGGAACTGGGATAGGCAGAAACACCCGACCTAGGATTTCCTGGGGTTCGAACGCCTCATACCCATGGAGACGGAACTGAGGGATCGTGGTTCCGGGAGGCGGGTGGACCGCGTCATCGAAGATGTAGGGAAACCGTCTCAGGAGCTCATGGTGGGAGCCCTTGGGACAGTGGACCGGCATGTCCTTCTCTGCTCGAAATCGGAAAATCCTCAGATCATCGGCGCCGTGGACATGGTCCGCATGAAGGTGGGTGATCCAGACTGCATCGATATGATCGACGCCTTCCCTCACCAGTTGGAGGCGGAGCTCGGGTGGCGCGTCCACCAGGAGATACCCCTCCGGTAGGGTGAGTACTGCGCCATGGCGGGTCCGGCGATCCCTGGGATCATTTGAAGTGCACCGGGGACAATGACACCCGATCACAGGAACGCCGAAGGAGGTACCGGTCCCGAGAAAAGTGAGCTTCACGCTGGACTCCTGAGGCATCCGATGCCAGAACTCGCCCAAGAGGGTGGATTTAGATACGATCTCCTCGCATCGTATGGGTCCCGAGGCCGGGACGGAAGGGGTCCGTCCAGCGTCTCGGAGATTTTTTGAACCCAGAAACCCGTGGAGAGTACTGGGGATTTATGACCTATCGCCTGATCGCTGACGACTCAGCTCTAATCGAAGTCTCCGAACAACTCCGGTCCCAAACCAAAATAGCTCTCGATTGCGAAGCCGCCGGATTCCATCGGTACACGGATAAGCTCTGCCTGGTCCAGCTATCCACACCGGACGAAACCTATCTCTTCGACCCTCTCGCTGCCGATCCGGCCGACGCCCTCCGCCTCGTTCTGGAAGACCCCGAGATTCAGGTGGTCATGCACGGCGCCGATTTCGATCTTCGACTTCTCCACCGGGACCTGGGCATCCGGGTTCGGGGCCTTTTCGACACCCAAGCTGCCGCCACCCTTCTCGGTGCCACCGCCATCGGGTTGGCGGCTCTCCTCGAGAATTATCTGGGAATCAAGCTGTCCAAGGAGCACCAGCGGGCCGACTGGGCCCAAAGGCCCCTTCCCGATGGGTTTTTGGACTATGCCGCCGGCGATACACGACACCTCCTTGACCTTTCCGAGGTTCTTACCGAGGAGCTCCGGGATAGAGGACGGGAGGATTGGGCGGTGGAGGAGTTCAGGTTCCTCGAGAAGATCCGGTGGGAGGAGGACCATACCGATCCCGTGACCCGATTCAAGGGAGCCAGGAAGCTGATGCCACGGCAGGTTGCCCTGCTCCGGACCGCGCTGGCGTGGAGGGATGACGTAGCGAAGGAGTGGGACCGCGCCCCGTTTCGAGTGGTGGGGGACCAGGTTCTGGCGGCCGTCGTGATGGAAAGGCCCAGTTCCCAGGATACCTTGGCTGATGTAAAGGGGATGTCGCCCCGGCTGGCCCGAAAGCATGGTCGGGGACTTTTGGGAGCGTTGGAGCGGGTGGATGAACTACCCGACGGTGACCTCCAGCCCTACCCCCGATTTAACCGGAACGGTCCGGGTCGGTTCACCCCCGAAGAGGATGCCTTGGCCGAGAGGGTTCGGGATCTGAGAAGTGCCCGCGCTACAGAACTGGGCCTGGAAAAAGGTGTTCTTCTCTCCAATGCCCAGATCAGTGAGATCATTCGATCCGGGCCGGGTACCCAGGAGGCTCTCCGGGTCGTACCCGGTTTGAGAAGCTGGCAGGCGGAAATCCTGGGAGAAGAGATTC
>JBDHMC010000206.1:0-4806 GCA_039656355.1 Gemmatimonadota bacterium
TGTTCCAGCACTTACGTGTTCGAAGGGGAAGGCTTGGGCAGAGAGTACGTGGGGGGGTATTCAGATTGGCAGCGTACCCTGAGGTCCAAAGCCGACGGAGGGCCCCCAAAGGAACGGAGGGCGAAGTCAACCGCCTCCGATTCTCGGGAGAGGAGGAAAGCGCCTGATACGAACCGACTCAGCTATCAGGAGAAGAAGGAGTGGGAAGGTCTTCCGGCCCGAATCGAGGAATGGGAAAGGGAGTTGGAAGCTCTCCATGACGAGATGGCCGGTTCCGATTTCTTCCGAGGTGATCCAGACGCCATCCGGGAAGCCACGGTCCGGTCCCAGTCCCTACCCCAGGAAATCGAGGCAGCCTTCGAGCGGTGGGCGCAACTGGACCAGCGGGCAGGCTCCTAGGAGCCTGAGTGCCGCCGGTCCTTTGATCTTCTTGCGAGGAAAACCCTAGGTTTCGGGAGAAGATTCTGGACCTTCCTCCAACGGCACCAGATGAAGGGACGGCCCTCGGAACCGCCTTCCCTTTACGATGACCCGCAGATGGTAGCGCCCGGCGGTGGGAAAGACGGCTCTCTCCAAGGGCATGACGAGGCGGGTCCGGGCCGGTGGTCGGCCGGCGGGCCGTGGGTCCACATCCGAATGCCCGTCTACCGTTAGGACCACGCCCCCATCTGGGCCCACGAGCTCGGCTTTCAGATTGTATTGGCCCTGGTCGGTTCGGTCCCAGTCCAGAACCAGAACCAGGACCATCCGGTCCTGCTCGGCCGGGAAGCCAGGGGCGAAGAGGTCGTGAAAGACACCCTGGACATCGAGTTTCCCTTCGGGAGTCTCTTGGGCGTCATCGCAGAAGAATGCTAGCTGAAGTTCCAAGGAGCTATTCTCCCTCCCCCCATCCCCCTCCCCCGGGAGAGCGGATGCTGATGATGTCACCCTCCAGGGCATCGAAAGTGACCTTTCCCGGGAGCTTCTCCTCTTGTTCCGCCCGGGTCAGAACGTTCTCCCCAGGGGCTCCGTCGGCACCGCCGGCCGCTCCCCGAGGCCCTTGTAGGCGCCTCTCGGTAAGTAGCGTCACACGACCGGGGGTGAGTAGCTGAATGTCCCGCCTGAGGCCGTCCCCCCCCCGGTGCACGCCCTTCCCCCCACTCTCCCTCCGGATTCCATAGTGAACCACCCTGAAGGGGTAAGCGTGCTCGAGCGCCTCGATGGGTGTGTTCAAAGAGTTGGACATGTGACTGTGAACGCCGGATAGCCCGGCTCCTTGTGGTGCCGCACCAAGACCCCCGCCCACGGTTTCATAATAGGCGAACGTGTCTCCCGTTCGCGGATCGATCCCCCCCACGGTGATGTTGTTCATGGTTCCCTGGGATAGCGCAGGAGCCAGCTCAGGGAGGGCCTTACCGAAGGCCTGCAGCAGGACGTCGGTGATCCGCTGACTTGTCTCCACGTTCCCTGCGGCGACGCTGGCCGGCGGAGATGCGTTCACCAGGGACCCTGAGGGAAGCCGGAGCTCAACAGCCGACATGGAGCCCCCTCCTGCAGGGAGGGGCGTGGCCAGGAGGGCCTCCACCATGCACCGCACCACATAACGAGTTGCAGAGGAAGTGATGGCGGCCACTGCGTTGATTCCGCCCGTGGTCTGGGGAGCCGTTCCCTGAAAATCCAGAACCATTCGATTCCCAGTGACGTCCATCTTGAGCCGAATGGGAACTGGGCCCGAACCGAACCCATCGTCATCCATGAAGTCCTCGGCCTCGTAACACCCATCGGGGACTTCGCTGATTCCGGCCTCCACCAGACGGTCGGCATAGGTGATGAGCCCTTGCATGGCAGATAGCACCTCCTGTGCCCCTTTTCTCTCTACCATTTCCAAAAGACGTGTCTCGCCGGTGTGGAGGGCGGCAAGTTGAGCGTCCAGGTCCCCGGCACGCTCTACCGGAGTTCGGACGTTGGCAAGGAGCGTCTCCCAGAGATCCTCGTTCCGGACGCCTCGGTGGAAGAGCCGCACGGGGGGAATGCGGAGCCCTTCCTGATAAATCTCCTGAGCGAGAGGCATGGATCCCGGAGACATCCCTCCGACGTCAGAGTGGTGAGCCCGGGACGCTACGAAGCCCAGCAGGAGCAGCTCGTCCTGGCTGTAAACAGCTGAGATCAGCGTGATGTCGGGAAGATGAGTACCCCCCTTGAAAGGGTCGTTGAGGATGGCCACATCACCGGGCCCCAGGACTCCTACTTTCTCCAAAGCCGCTTCCACGCTCATGGGCATGGCCCCCAGGTGGACCGGCATGTGGTCCCCAAGGGCTACCGCCACCCCCCGGGGATCGAAGAGTGCACAAGAGTAATCCCGCCGCTCTTTTATGTTTGGGGAGAATGACGCCCTCCTCAGGGAGGCTCCCATCTCTTCGGCCAAAGCCGTAAAAAGGTGCCGATAGACCTCGAGGGTTACAGCGTCAGGGCCGGTATCCGGGGATTCCGGGGCCCATATTTCCATGGTTCTGTCCTTCCATTAGGTTAAAGGTCTGTCGCACGGAATAATGCTCCGGGAGCGGGCTCGCCCTCCTCCCGTGAGGCTATAGCAGGAGGAAATCGTGGCCAAAGAAAACATGATCACCCGAGCTCGTGACGAGCTTTTCAGTCACATCAACCGTTGTGGCGTGCTCCAAGCCGAGGAAGACGATCAGCAGCACTGGATGGAAGAGACCATCGACTACCTCGCTGAGCGCTTCCCTGACCTCACCGACACTGACCTTCAGGACCTGTCTTCTGTTGGGATGAGGTTCTGCCAACCGGCCATCCCCCACGGCCGGAAGCGTTTCGGCTTCGACCCGAGGGAAAAGGCCCAGGAGCCCCTTCCCGCTACCGACTCTGAAGTGCCCACAGAGGTCTCTACAGAGATGGCCACCGAAGTTGCCCCCGAGGTGGTTACTGAGGTGGTTACCGAGGTGGTCGCCGACGTAGTCACCGAGGTCGCCACGGAAGAACTGGTTTCTCAAGAGGCCGGTGCCGAGAATACGCTCCAAGAAAGCTGAAGCGCAACGGTGGGTGGGGAGGAGTTCACTTCTCCGCCCGCCCGAGCTTTCCATTCCTTATCGACCTCCCCTCCCAATCCTGCAGTAGCGGGTGGCGGCCCTGCTGGGCCCTCACTATACTAGGCGCCCGATCTTCATCGGGGTCCTGAGGCACGAGTCCCTCCGGACCGCCGAGTCGAAGCCACTCTCGAGGAGAAAACTATGACCACCCGGCGCCGTTTTCTCCGGTCCACCGTAGGTGTTGGAGCCGGAGCGGCCCTTGGGATTGTCCCGGCCGTGACGCTAGGTGGGGCACCGGCCGTTCATATCAGGCGGATTACACCGGTGGCTGTGGGCAGCACCAATGGCCGTGAGGCGGTGGCGAAAGCCATCGAGGTCGTCCAGGCCGGGGGAGACACCCTGGACGCGGTCATCCAGGGAGTGAACATCGTTGAGCGGGATCCCAACGACACCTCGGTGGGATACGGGGGACTCCCCAACCTGGATGGGGTTGTCCAATTGGACTCATCCGTGATGCATGGGCCCACCAGGGGAGCCGGGGCGGTGGCATCGATAGAGGGTGTGAAGACACCGTCTCTGGTGGCCAGGGATGTGATGCGTTATACGAGCCATGTCCTTTTGGTGGGGCCTGGGGCTCAAGCCTTCGCGAAGTCCATGGGTTATCCCATCGAGGACCTCCTCACGGAGGAAGCTCGCCGCCGTTGGGTTGAATGGCGGGCACGGGTCAGCGATCGGGACAGTTTTTTGACCCCTGAGGAGAGTCTCTACGACATATCGGGGTTTCGCCCCGAGACTTCCTACGGGGACGGTCTCCTGGACTCCCACGACGGGGTGCGGCCACAGGGCACCATCAACTGCAATGTGATTAACGCCGAAGGGGACCTGTCCGGGGTCACCACAACCTCAGGTCTGGCCTGGAAAATCCCAGGGCGTGTCGGTGACTCACCCATCATCGGTGCGGGCCTCTATGTCGACAATGACGTAGGTGCTGCGGGATCGACCGGACTGGGTGAATTTGTCATCAAAACCGTGGGTGGACACACGGTAGTGGAGATGATGCGTGGCGGAATGAGTCCCACGGACGCCTGTCTGGAAGCCCTAAGGAGGATCGTTACCTTCACGGTAGACCCGCGCCTAATGGATGAACGGGGTCGGCCAAACTTCGGTGTGAACTACTACGCGGTAAACAAAAAGGGAGAGTACGGCGGAGCGGCCATCTTCGCCGGAGCCCGATTCGCCGTGAGCGTGGATGGCGATGCCCGAGTGGAAGATTCGGCCTACCTCTTCGATCGGAACTAACGGAAAACAATGGACAGGAACGTCGTATCTGAGCCGCCGGCAGGGAGCCCAACCAATCCCATTCCCCTTCCCAAGAGTAAGAAAACTCTCGAGCGGTACTACGCTGGCAAGCGCCTGGATTCCCCCCTCGGAGGGTTTCTGGATGTGCTTGGCATCAGGGAGGGAAAGGACGGGAAGGGACGGGTCCTACTCGAGTGTAACACTTCTTCCCTTCGGTTTGTCCTAGTGGTCCCGAAAGCCACCAGGCCTGAAAAGGCGGACGTGAAGGAGGCCTTGGAGGCGGGGGATGATCTCTTCTGCCCCCGTCACGGCTCTGAACAGCGTCTCTCCAAGTCGGGCAAGAATTGGATTTGCCCCCTTTGTGGGGTCTCCTACGGGAAGTCCTGACCCGAGTCCCTTTGGCGGGCAGGAGGACGGAGGCTCTCGGTAAGGAGGCCGGGTAGCGGTAGGCTGGTTCACCAGGGGTCGCCACATTAGGTTTCAG
>JBDHMC010000207.1:0-6188 GCA_039656355.1 Gemmatimonadota bacterium
AAAATGGTACAACAACGCTTTGACACTCAGTTTGGCCAAACGTAGCTTGGAAATCCGAGATGAGATGAGGATTCCCATCCCACAGATCCCGTGATCAAACTTCTCGACGTCACCAAGGTTTATCCTCGGACTGGAAACGCCCTCGAAGAGGTGAGTCTCCACATTCCGAAGGGTTCGTTCGTGTTCCTCACGGGCCATTCTGGCTCTGGAAAATCGACTACCCTCAACCTAATCCACATGGGAGAGAAACCTACCAGTGGGGAGGTCAGGGTCAGCGGGTATTCCAGCCTTCGGACCCCCCGCCGGGATGTGTGGAAGGTTCGGAGGAGGGTGGGTTTCGTTTTTCAGGATTTTCGGCTGCTCCCGGGCCGAGATGCCTTGGCAAACGTTGCCTTCGCTCTGGAGGTCACCGGGACGCCCAAAGGGGAGATTCAGCCCCGGGGCCAACGGCTCCTTTCACAGGTTGGGTTGGCCTCAAAGAGTAGAGCCCAGGTTCACGAGATCTCGGGCGGAGAACAGCAACGGGTGGCCATCGCCAGAGCCCTGGCCAGTGAGCCCCTGGTCCTCCTGGCCGACGAGCCCACCGGGAACCTGGACGATCGGGCCACCCGGGGGATTCTGGATCTTTTCTGGGAGCTCAACGCCATGGGGATGGCGGTGGTCATGGCCACCCATGACCTGGAGCTGGTTCGGAGCTACCCTGCTGCCCGGGTACTCGAGCTCGACCAGGGGCGCCTGGTTTACGACTCCTCCCAGACAGAGGGCAAGGGGTAAGATGGCCCACGCGGTCCGAGAAGCTGCTTCTGCTTTCAGACGGTCCCCACTGCTCATGGGCTTGTCGAGCCTGATGGTCGGGTTGGCCCTTTTTGTAGTGGGACTATTCTCCCTGGCGGCTCATAACCTCAGGCTCGCCCTGACAACCATCGAGGAGAGGGTGGAAGTGGTAGCGTACCTCCGGGAGGATATCCGGCAGGTAGATCTGGACGCTGCCATGGAGACATTACAGACCCTCCCAGGTGTCGAGGAAGTTCGGTACCTCTCGAAGGCAGAGGCGCTGGACCGAGCCAGCCAGATCCGAGAAATCGCCGAGGTTTCAACAGACCTCGAGGTGAATCCTTTCCCTGCGTCGCTGGAGATCAGGTTCCTTCCGGAGGGCCGTACCGCCGAGACGGTAGAAGCCGTCGCAGCAGCGGCCGGTCGCCTCCCTACTGTCGAGGACGTCCGGTACGGCCAGGAATGGATGGATCGACTCTTCTCCCTCAGAAGAATCGGTGGAGTCACGGCGTTGGTTCTCGGTGTTGCCTTCGCCGCGGTAGCCACCCTCATCATCGGAACGGCCGTACGAATAGCAGTTTTTGCCAGAAGGGAAGAGATCTTTATCATGCGGCTGGTGGGCGCTCGAGACGGCCTGATCTGGCTTCCCTTCCTGCTTGAAGGTGCTGCGACCGGATTCTTGGGTGGGGTCCTCGCGATCCTCCTCACCTGGTCTACACATCAGGCCGTTTTCCATTTCCTTTTTGCCCTGGAGTGGATCCCCATGCTCTGGATGTGGGGGGGGATGGGGATCGGCATCCTCTTTGGAATCCTCGCCAGTAACCTCTCCGTCCGCCGGTACCTCAAGGAGGTCTAAGGCCATGGCACGCTGGCGGTCCCCATGCCTTCTTGGATTCGCTCTTCTATTCTGGGCCAGCCCGGGCGTCGCTCAGGACCCAGAGCTTCAAAGGCAGATTCAGGAAAGCCAGCGCAGACTTGAAGCGATCCGGGATGAGCGCGATCGCCTGCAGGCTGAGATGGAGCAGGTGCGGGGGCGTGTGAGCGATGCTTCCACCGAGCTACGAAACATTGACCGACAGCTCAGCGCCTCCGATTCGATCCTTGCTGAGGTCGATTTCCAGACCGAGGTGACCGCTACTCAGGTCCAAGAAACCACGGCGGAGCTTCTCCGGACCCGGGAGATGTTAAAGGAGAATAAAGCCGTCCTGCACCGAAGGGTCCGGGACATCTACAAACGTGGGCCTCTTCATTCCCTTCAAGTCCTTCTCGGCGCGGATTCTTTTGCGGACCTCCTCACCCGATATCGGTATCTGCAACTGATCGCCTCGTATGACCGGGCCCTTGTGGACCGGGTCACCCAACTGGAACAGGGCTGGCAGACCGCAGTCACCAACAGAGGGGAGAGCTTAGCCGAACTGGGTCGGTTGAGGCAGACCAAGCTTGAGGAGGTGGCGGAGCTCCGGTCGCTGGAACGTGAGCGCCTGTCAGCTTTCGAAGGGCTCCAGGACCGTGAGAAGCAAACCCTGGCCCGTCTTGAGCAACTGGACGCCGACGAAGCTCGCATGACAGGTCTCATCGGCGAGTTGGAAACCCGGCGCCTGGAAGAAGAGCGCAGGCGGCTCCTGGCGGGTGCCGGCCGGGAGGGCCCCAGCACCCTTTCCGGGACCGATGCCGGATCCCTTGATTGGCCTGTTGAAGGCGACCTGCTCTACCGGTTCGGTCGGGAGCGCATGCCCAATGGGACGGTGCTGCGTTGGAACGGGATTGGGATCCAAGCCTCCACCGGCACCCCCGTGAGAGCCGTGAAGGCCGGATCGGTGGAGCTCGCCGGTCCCTTCCAAGGGTACGGACCCACCGTGATTCTGAGCCACGGAGGAGGATTCTACACGCTCTACCTCTATCTGGAGGATATCGGAGTCGTCCAAGGACGGGAGGTGGAGGCTGGACAGGTGGTGGGCACGGTAGGAGGATCTCAAACGCCCGAGGGGCCCCATATCGAGTTCCAGATCAGGGCACCTGTGGCGGGCGGAGCCCCACAGGCCATGGATCCTCTCCAATGGCTGAAATCCCGCTCCCAGAATCCATGAGGCTTCATCAGCTCTGGGGCCATACGTCCCTTCTCGAGGCCCTCGCCCGGGCCCGACAAGAAGAATCTCTTCCGGCTGCTCTTCTGATCCACGGCGCCAAGGGAACCGGGAAACAACACCTGGCCCTTTGGCTGGGTCGGCTTCTCCTTTGTGAGGCCCCGGGGCTCGACGGCCCGTGTGAGGAATGCCACGCCTGCCATCTCGCAGGAAAAGTGGAGCACCCAGACCTCCACTGGTATTTCCCCCTAGCCCGGCCAAAGAACGCGTCCACACCTGAAAAGCTCGCCCAAGGCCTGGAAGAAGCTCGTGCCGAGGCCCTGGCAGACTTCCGGGCGAACCCGCTTCGGAGCAACCAGGATAGTGCGCCGAAGAGCCTTTATCTGGCGGCGGCGAGAAACCTGCGAAAAAAGGCTCAGCGACGTGCTTCTTCCGGTGACCACCAGGTCTTCATCATCGGTGACGCCGAGGCCCTGGCTCCACAAGCATCCAGCTCCGAAGCAGCCAACGCTCTTTTGAAGCTTCTGGAAGAGCCCCCTTCCAGGACCACGCTGATTCTTACCTCGGCCGAACCAGGTAGGCTCCTTCCCACCATCAGATCCCGGACCACCCAACTTCACCTCCCACCACTTTCACAGAGGGAGGTTACGGAATTCCTGATCTCCGAAGCTGGAATGGAGGAGGGTGAGGCTCACCGGGTCGGAGGCCTGTCAAAAGGGGCTATCGGTCGGGCCTTGGGGTTCCGTCGGGATGGGGATGGCCCAGGGCCTTTGGAGCAAACGCGAATCGACGCTCTTGGCCTTTTGTCAGCCGCTTTGGCGACTGGGCCCGAAGGCGCGGTCCAAAGCGCCATCACATTCAAAGCGGTGGGGGCACGGGGACTCCGGGAGCTCTTCGACTTTTTGGAGGAATGCCTGGGTGAGCTGGCCAGGGCCACCTGCAACCTCCCCCTCGACTCGGCAACCCCGGACGAGACCGAATTCTTCAGGAACGCGGCGGCCCGGTGGAACATCCACCCAACCTCTGTGCCCCTGGCGATTCAGGAAGTGGATGAAGCCCGGGCTATGGCAGCCGGCAACGTGAACCCACAATTGGTCATCTTCGGCCTGCTTCATGACTTGCGGCAGAAGCTGACGAACCCCAGCCACGCACAAAACGACGGGACGTAGGATGGACCATTCGTCGAAGGCCCTATCCCACCTGGACTCTCAAGGACACCCTCGGATGGTGGATGTCTCCGAGAAGGAGAATACGGTGCGGAAGGCGGTTGCCGAAGGTTCGATAAGGATGGCACCCGAAACGCTCGATGCGATCCAGACGGGCGACACACCAAAAGGGGAGGTCCTCCAGGTGGCTCGCCTCGCCGGAATCCAGGCTGGAAAAAGAACCGGAGAGCTCATTCCACTTTGCCATCTTCTCCCCGGCACTTCCTTGTCCGTGGAGGTGGAACCGGATCCAGACCTCCCTGGGGTGAAGGTCCGTTCCACGGCCGTGTTGAGCGGGCAAACGGGAGTGGAAATGGAGGCTCTCACGGCCGCTACCATCGCCTTGGTCACCGTCTATGACATGGTCAAATCCATGGACCGGGGGATGGTACTGGAAGGGATCCGACTGGTTTCCAAAGAAGGGGGCCGATCCGGAAGATGGACCTGGGAGGAAGAGGAAGGGAGTCACCCTCCAGGCAAGTAGATTCTCACCTGGTCCCCAGGATGAATGACGGAGCTTCGGGATAGGCTATTCCATCGAAGAAGGTCGTTGACCCCCACCCTGTGGCGCACAGCGATAGCTGACAGCGTGTCTCCAGACTGAACCCTGTACATCAAAAGGCGGTTTTCAACCTCGGCACCGACCGCCCCGCTCCCGGTGCGTAACTGACTCCTCACCGAGGGTGCCTTCGGAACCACCACCCTCTGCCCGATCTGCATTCTCCGAGGTCGGATCGTTCGGAACCACCACCATCTGCCCGATCTGCATTCTCCGAGGTCGGATCGTGGGGTTCGTCGCCTGAAGATCGGCAACGGACACATCGTACCGGCGGGCGATATGGGTGAGGGTTTCGCCTGGAGCAACCGAATGTTCCAGGAAGGTGACCCTCTCCTCCGGCGGAATAAGAGCGTACGCTTGAGTGAACGGGACCCCCGCCCCCTCCGGGACCCTCATTCGAGTGTGAACGCCGGCTGGCGTCAGTCCCCTCAGGAGTTGGGGGTTCAGCTCCTCCAACAGATTCTGGTCTACCCGACTCGCGCGAGCTACGACGTCCAGAGAGGTTGCGTCGGGAACCACGACCTCGTCGAACCGCCACGGTGCGTCCGGGACCACGTCCTCGAATCCGTAGGCAGCCGGATCCATGCCAATCCGGGCCGCTGCCAAAAAGCGTGGCACGAAGTCCCGGGTCTCCCTCGGAAGATCGTCCAGAACCTCCAGAAAGAGACCATCGTGGCCAGCCCCACCCTGGCCGGATCTTCTGAGAATCCGGTCCAGGCGTCCCGGGCCACCATTATACGCGGCCAACGCCAAGAACCAGGAGTCGAACTGCTCGTTCAACCCCGCCAAGTAGGAGAGAGCCTGCGGCGTGGATCGATAAGGATCCCGGCGTTCATCGATGAGCCGATCCACTTGGAGTCCCATTCCCCGGGCCGTGGGAGGCATGAATTGCCAGAGCCCCGCAGCCCCCACCCAGCTAACCGCCCGAGGATTGTACCAGCTCTCCACGATGGGAAGAAAAACCAAGCTGGCCGGAAGACCCGCCGCTTTGAGCTCTGCCTCTACCATGTCCTGGTACCGGCCCATCCTCGCCAGGGTAGCCCGAAAGAGGGGGGCTTCCCGGGTCTGGAACGACTCGATCCAGTGCTGCACCTTGGGGTCCATTTCGGCAGCGCGCGCCCAGGGGGAACCCAGGATGGGATCCACCGAAATGGACTCGGTGATGGGTTGTAGAGCGACAGGAGTCCGCTGGGGTTCCGAAGTAGGGGTTTGGACAGGGTTATGGATCGGGGGAGGAGCTCCGGTGGTTGGGGCTCCGGTGGTTGGAGCTCCGGTGGTTGGGGCTCCGGTGGTTGGGGCCGCTGAAGGAGTGGGTTCACCAGGAGTTTGGACTTCCACCAAGGATCCGCACCCGGTGAGGATCCCCAAAAGAACGGTAACCGAAACGCCCCGACGCCAGGCCCCTGGAAACCGACGGCCTAGGTGTGGGGAACCCATTCGGAGCTTCACGCCAGGCAAACTCTCATCCGAGACAATGTTCTCCTTGGCTATTCCGGTTAAAGGACCTGTCGGATTGGACGGGGCCAGGGCCGGGTAGGTTGTCCCGGCAATCCCCGGCCACGGGCA
>JBDHMC010000208.1:0-4793 GCA_039656355.1 Gemmatimonadota bacterium
CAGACAAGGAAGGACGACGAATGCGATGCTGAAGCATCGGGGAGGAGTCATGACGCCGTATGGCGCCGCAATCCCCCTGTGCCCTTCGGGTTACTGCGGCACGGGGCCATCTGCCTCGTTGGGAGTTCTCGCCGTAGCGCATGGCTATGCCTTCGAACTCCCGCCTAGCATATGGCCCCGTGGCGCGAGTAACGCGGCTCGCCCCACTTGCGCAGAGGCTCCCTGACGGGAGCCTAGAAGCAATCCTTCTCTAAATCAGCGTAGCGGGCAAGGAGCTTCTTCTGCCCTACGGACTCGAATTTCACCGTCACTTTGATGTCGGGTCCAAATCCAGAGACCTCCAAGACCGTCCCCGAGCCGAAGGTGGGGTGGATAACCCGTTCCCCCTTCACGAAACGCGGGAGATCCTGGTTCATTCCGTCGTCGGTGAAGGGATCTTCCCAGGCTTCCTCTGGTTTTTCCATCCCACCCTTCTTTCTCCGGCCAAGACCACTCCCAAATCCAGCTCCGAATCCAGTTTGGAAGCTCCTCCGAACTCGAGTTGACGAGCGTTCTTCGAGCAAACTCCCGTCGATGGTCTCGGCGAAGGGCGACAACCGCCCGAACATGAACTCGCCTGCTCGTCTCCGCTGCCGGGCGTGGGTCAGATATAGCTTGTCCTCCGCCCGGGTGATCCCCACGTAGAACAGCCTTCGCTCCTCCTCCAGGGCCGAAGGGTCGTCATAGGCCCGGCTCAGCGGAAAGAGGCCATCTTCCATCCCGGAAATAAAGACCACCGGGAACTCCAGCCCCTTGGCATTGTGAAGGGTCATGAGAGTGACAGTGTCAGCGTCCGAGTCGTGCAGGTCCACATCGGCCACAAGGGAGACACGTTGGAGAAAGAGGTCCAACTCGGTGAACCGATCGGTGGGGAGTTCCTCCTCTTCCAGCAGCTCCGCGTCGAAGTCCAATGCCGCGGAAATCAGCTCCTTCACGTTCTCGGCCCGGTCGTCCCCTTCAGGCCCCTCCTCCCGCAGAAGGGTGAGAAGATCCAACTCGTCCACCAGGTCTTCCAGAAGCACGCCGACTCGGACCTGGGAGGCCCGGACCGAAAAGCGCTGAATCAGACCGGCAAAGTCCAGGAGTCCCTTGGACCCTGCCTTCGGAGCCCCTGGAATCTCCGGGGCTCGAGCCGCCCCCTCGAGCAGGGTGAGCCCGGTCTCCTGGGACCACTCCCTCAGCCGAGCCACGGTGGCGGATCCTACACCCCGCCGAGGATAGCTCACCACCCGATGGAAGGCGCCGCCGTCCTTGGGGTTCGAGATCAGCCGGAGGTACCCGAGAAGGTCCTGGATCTCCCGCCGCTCGTAGAACCCCACACCTCCCACCACCTGATAGGGTAGCCCCTTCCTCCGGAAAGCGTCCTCCATGGCCCTGGCTTGGGCATTGGTTCTATAGAGGATGGCGAAGCCCCCGAATTCCAGTCCCGATTCCTGCATCATCCTGGCCTCGATCTCACCGACAATCCACCGAGCTTCGTCGGTTTCGTCCAGCGTTTCCGTCACCGAGATGAGTTCACCGCCTTTTCTTTCGGTCCGAAGATTCTTCCCTTTTCGGTCTACGTTCTGTCGGATTACCTGGTTCGCCGCCTCCAAAACCGTCTCAGTGGATCGATAATTCTGCTCTAGGCGAACCACTCGGGCCGAAGGGAAGGAGGCCTCGAAGTCCAGGATATTCCTTATGTCGGCACCCCTCCACCCATAGATGCTTTGGTCGTCATCCCCGACCACCATGAGGTTCGCGGGCTCTCCCGCCAGAAGCTCCAGAAACCGGAACTGGGCACGGTTGGTGTCTTGGTATTCATCCACCAAAAGGAAGGAAAAACGGGACTTGTAGTCCTCCAGGATCTCGGCGTGGGTCTCCAATAGCTCCACGGGCCTCATGAGTAGATCGTCAAAATCGAAGGCGTCGTGGTTCTTCAAGGATTCCTGGTATGCTGGATAGACCCGGGCCACGTTCCTGAGAAGGATGTCGAAACTGTCACCGTTCTCTTCGAGGAAGGCCTGAGGGGAGATGAGTTGGTTCTTGGCCCCGCTCACATGGGCCCTGAAGACCTTGGGGTTCCAGCGTTTCGGGTCGATTCCCGCCTCTTCCTGAGCCCGCTTGATTTGCCTGAGGCTCTGGTCCTGATCGTAGATGGTGAAGGTGGGGGACCAGCCCAAGCGGGGAGCATACCTCCGGAGAATGCGTGCTCCTATGGAATGGAAAGTGCCAGCCCAGATTCCGGTGGGTTTTTCCCCCAACTGCTCCCGGATCCTGTCCTTCATCTCCCCCGCAGCCTTGTTGGTGAAGGTGACAGAGAGGATTCGATGGGGGGCCACACCATGGTGGCGGATGAGATGGCAGATTCTGGCGGTGAGGACCCGCGTTTTCCCCGAGCCCGCTCCCGCCAGCACCAGGAGCGGCCCCTCGAAGTGTTCCACAGCCTCCCGCTGTTGAGGATTCAGCTCAGGAAGGTGTGACGGTCTCTGGGAGCTGAAAGAGAGGTCCAAGACCACCCTAGCCGGACCCGACGCGAACGGCCGGGAGGTAGATGTGGAACACTGCACCACCCGGACCTTGGTCGCCCAACTCGATTCGACCCTTATGGACCCCCTCGACAATTCGTCGAGAAAGGGCCAGGCCAACGCCCCAACCCCTCTCCTTGGTCGTCACGCCTGGCTCGAAAAGGTCACCCCGAACCTCCAGCGGGACCCCGGGTCCGGTATCGGTCACAGAAACCAAAACCTCCCGATCGTCGGCCGCACTGCCTTGGATGCGGATGGTCCCGCCTTTTCCGCCAAGAGCATCCAAAGCGTTCTTCACCACGTTCTCCAAAGCCCAAGTGAGAAGGACTTCATTTCCCAGAACCGGAGGGAGATCTGGCGGGACGTCCAACTCCAGCTTTACACCGGCAGAAAGGCGCGGGATACGGGCCTCAAGATAGACCCGCAACGCCTCGAGGATTCCCTGAAGGCCCACCTCCTCCAACTCGGTCTCCGTGCCGATGAGCTCGAAACGATGACTGATCTTCTCGAGTCTCGTCAGATCCGCTTCGATCTCCCCGGCGATTTCTCCCTGGGCCAGGTCTTCCGGTCTCTCTCCGGCCTGTAGCCTGAGGAGCTCGAGCCATCCCTGCAGTGAGGAGAGGGGCGTCCCCAATTGATGGGCCAACTCCCGAGCCATGGCTGTCCAGGCTCGTTCCGCTTCGGACCTGCGCTGGACCCGGATGGCGAGGATTCCGAGGAACGCCGTAAGGAGGAGGCCCCCGGCCTGAAAGAAGGGGATCCATCGCAGGCCGCGTACGGACGGAGGATCCCCGATGTGGATCAACTGCACAGCCGGGTCACCAACGGGAGGATGTACGAGGTCGATTCGGCGTGCATAACGTCTCACCCGATCCTGGTCCCCGGGAATGGTCAGATCGGCCTCGAACGGGAGGTTTTCCACGCCCAGGATCGTGTCGCCCGGCCCGGAGAGAATCAACGGCAGGTCTGAGTTGAGAAGGATTCCCTGAAGTTCGGACAGCATTTCGTCAGGGGACGGAGGAATGGGCTCTAAAAGCCCTCCTTGGACATAGGCGTAGGCCTCGGACAGCGCCTGAGCATTGGCCCTCAGAGGTTGGACGATTTGCTGAGTGTAAAGGAGATACCAGACCACCTGGGCGACAAATACGATCGCCAAAGCAACGGGCCAGTTGCGGCGCCTCAAGGATCAAGCCGGGCGAACCCGGCGTAGCTGTGCAGAGGCTCAGGGAGAGAAACTCCTCCCCCCTCTTCCTGGTAACTCTCGAGTAGAGCCACCATGAGTCGCGGAAGGGCCAGGGCCGATCCGTTGAGGGTATGGAGGAACTCGGGTTTTTCCCCGGGCGCCGACCGGAAGCGAAGATTCGCCCTTCTGGCCTGGTAGTCCGTGAAGACGGAGCAGCTGGACACTTCCAACCATTTCTCCACCCCTGGAGCCCAGACCTCCAAGTCGTACGTCAAGGCACTGGAGAACCCCAGGTCGGCTGCGGCCAGAAGTAGCACCCTATAGGCCAATCCAAGACGCTGAAGAACGAGCTCGGCCTCACGGGTCAACTCCTCCAATGCGTCCCGGCTCCGCTCCGGGGTCTCATACCGTACCAGCTCCACCTTGTCGAACTGGTGAACTCTGAGGAGGCCTCGGGTGTCCTTTCCCGAGGCCCCGGCTTCTCGCCGGAAGCAGGGAGAATAGGCCGTGAATTTCATGGGGAGCTCGGCCCCGTCCAGGAGTTCGTCCCTGTAGAGGTTTGTCACCGGCACTTCCGCCGTGGGCACCAGCCAGAGGCCGTCCCGATCACTCAGGTAGGATTCCTCGGCGAATTTCGGGAGTTGACCCGTCCCAATCATGGTCTCCTCCGTTACCAGATACGGAATCCTGAGCTCCTCGTAGCCGTGCTCTTTGGTGTGAAGATCGACCATGTAGTCGATGAGGCCGCGTTGGAGCCGAGCGCCTTTTCCGCGGAGGACCGGGAACCCGGAACCGGACACCTTCGCGCCTCGAGGGAGGTCGAGAATGCCAAGGGATTCGCCGAGTTCCCAATGCGGCCGAGGCTGGAAGGAGAACGTAGGTTTTTCCCCCCACTCACGTACAACGATATTGTGTTCCTCACCACCTTCGGGCACCTCCGGGTGCGGGAGGTTGGGCAGGTTAAGGAGAAGCTCATGGAGTCTCTCGTCCGAGGCCGAAACCACCGCGTCCAACTCGGTGATCTGGGTGCCGACGGACCTCATCTCCAGAATTCTACCCTCAGC
>JBDHMC010000209.1:0-4791 GCA_039656355.1 Gemmatimonadota bacterium
CGATGTGATACGCCCCTGCTTCGGAAACCATCCCGGGCTCGAGGGATAGAAGAGCCCCCAGTTGGACCGAAAGCTGGCCCCAAAGGGTTTCGAGCTGGGCAGGCCCCATCGCACCCTCCAGCCCGGGACGGTTTCCGAAGCAGGGGCGTATCACATCGTGGACCTCCCCGCTGCTTTTGAAAACCAGTCCTTGGTTCTGCGGATTTCCTTGACGGACTCCCTTCAGGTGTCCGGCTTCTTCCTTCGGCCTTCAGAACTGCCGCCGTACGAGGTTCCTGCCTACGTCGATGAAGACCGGTTTGAAGAGGTTGAGATCACCGTCGGGGCCGATCCGTGGCTTCTCCCAGCTACGCTCACGCTCCCCAAAGAGGAGGGGCCGGTTCCGGTCATCGTCTTGGTTCACGGTTCTGGCCCGAACGACCGGGATGAGACCATAGGTGGAAGCCGGCCTTTCAAGGATCTGGCCTGGGGGCTGGCCTCCAGGGGTGTTGCGGTTCTCCGGTACGACAAGAGGACAAAGGTTCACGGGGTCAGTCTTCCGGCCGACATCGGTTTGGATGAGGAAGTGGTATCCGATGCCCTGTCGGCCTTGGATGCGGCTCGAAGCCGGCCAGAGATCGATTCGAACCGGGTTTTCCTCCTGGGGCATTCTCTTGGTGGTATGATGGCCCCCGAGATCGGACGCCGAGACGATCGTCTTAGCGGGATCGCGATCCTGGCGGCCCCAGCCAGGCCGTTCTTCGAGGTTCTCACGAGCCAGCTCGAGTATTTGGCGAGCTTGGAATCGGAACCGGCCTCCCCCGCCCGATCTCAACTGGATTCTCTCATCGGGGTGGTCAGGAAAGTGGAGGGCGGGGAAATGCCGGAGGGTGAGGCGGTTTTGGGGGCTCCGCCTCGTTATTGGCATGAGGTGGCCGAGGTTGACCCCGTGACGGTCGCTAGAGGGTTATCCATGCCCCTGATGGTGTTGCAGGGGGGACGGGACTACCAATCCACTGCCGCGGACCTCGCCCTGTGGGAGGAAGGTCTAGGGGGGACGGTTGGGTTCGGCTCCAAGCTGTACCCAACCTTGAATCACCTCTTCGCCCCAGGGTCGGGCACGGCCACCCCTGAAGAGTATACCGCCCAGGCAGGTCATGTAGATGAAGAGGTGATCCTGGATTTGGCCGCCTGGATTCACGGCATCGGCATCTGAGGAATTGCCCCTTTTTTTCGTCGGCATGGCACAGGCCTTGCCGCACCTAATGTGGTTCGCCAGGTTGTGCCGGCGAAAAAGAGTGAGCAAGGGAGAACGGTCCCATCTCCGCTTTGGCTCATTGACACCGGAGCTCTCATGTTGCCCCAGGGATCGAAGGCGGGGGCAATGAGTGGGATAACGCCCTAGGACAGAGGAGCGGCCCCGCAACAAGGGGTCCTCTACCGATGGACGAGAAACGAGCCATCGTGTCCCCGCCAAGGGGACAGAACGCTGAAGAGGGAGGAAGGGCAGCCGGTAACGCCGGGCCCGTGGAGTCTTCCCCTCCTTCGTTTTTTTGGGACTCCAGCGAGAGTCCCCTGAGATGGTTTTTCCCGGTCCTCCCGGCTCAGGCCAGGGGAACCGGTTTTTCTTTTTTGTGAAGGGAATTCAACCCAAACGCCGCCGTGGATTACCCCGGGGCGTGACCTCCGTATAGGGAGACGAGCATGAGCGAGTACGTTGGGAAACTGATGGAATCAGTGAAGGCGAAAGACCCGGCCCAGCCGGAGTTCCACCAGGCTGTACAGGAAGTCGCCGATTCCATCCAGATCGTGTATGAAAAACACCCTATCTATCGGAAGACCAAGGTCCTCGAACGGATCATCGAGCCCGAGAGAGTGATTCTCTTCCGGGTGCCCTGGGTGGACGATCAGGGTGAGGTCAATGTGAACCGGGGTTTCCGGATCGAGATGAACAGCGCCATCGGCCCCTACAAGGGCGGTCTGCGCTTCCACCCCTCTGTCAACCTGGGAATCCTCAAGTTTCTGGCCTTCGAGCAGGTGTTTAAGAACGGTCTCACCACTCTCCCCATGGGTGGCGGAAAGGGTGGATCCGACTTCGATCCCAAGGGCAAGAGTGACCTGGAGGTGATGCGTTTCACACAGAGCTTCATGAGCGAGCTCTTCCGGCATATCGGCCCTAACACCGACGTCCCCGCTGGCGACATCGGCGTGGGTGGCCGTGAAGTCGGCTTCCTCTTCGGCCAGTACAAGAAACTCCGCAACGAGTTCACCGGCGTCCTCACGGGCAAGGGCTTGAACTGGGGTGGATCGCTCATTCGTCCGGAAGCCACCGGTTATGGCGCCGTCTACTTCGCCGCCGAGATGCTCGCCACCAGAGGTGAGACCCTCGAAGGCAAAACCTGCATCGTCTCCGGTTCCGGAAACGTGGCTCAGTACACCGCCGAGAAGGTTTTGGATCTGGGCGGAAAGGTCATCTCTTTCTCCGACTCCGGTGGTTACATCTTCGACGACGAGGGTGTCGACAGGGAGAAGTTGGCCTTCGTCATGGACCTCAAGAACAATCGTCGCGGACGGATCAGCGAGTACGCCGAGAAGTATCCCAACGCCGTCTACACTCCGCTTGATGCGAACCTCGACCACAACCCGCTCTGGAACCACAAGGCTGATTGCGCCTTCCCAAGCGCCACCCAGAACGAAGTCAACGCTGGTGACGCCCAGAACCTGGTTAACCAGGGTGTCTACGTGATCTCCGAGGGCGCCAACATGCCAACCGTCCCCGCGGGCGTGGATGTCTTCATGGACAACAACGTCCTCTACGGCCTGGGCAAGGCTGCCAATGCCGGTGGCGTGGCGGTCTCCGGTCTGGAAATGTCCCAGAACTCCCTCAGGCTCTCCTGGACCCGGGAAGAGGTGGACAATCGCCTCAAGGGCATCATGACCAGCATCCATACTCAGTGTCTGGAAGCCGCCGAGGCATATGGGAAGCCCGGAAACTACATCCACGGCGCCAACATCGCCGGCTTCCTGAAGGTCGCCGACGCGATGCTGGATCAGGGCGTGGTCTGACCCTGAAGTCGGCTCCGGGACGAGGTTCACCTGGGGCTTGTGAGAAGGAGGGGGGCGCGCCTCGGCGCGCCCCCCTGTTATTTTCGGCATATGCTTCCACGGGGGATGAACCGCCTTCGGCCCCCCATCCAATCAGAACAGGAGAATCATGGCCGTCCCGACTCGAACTGGTTTCATGGAGGGGAACAGCGGGCGCGCAGGGAGTCTTCAGGATCTCATGCGCTTCAGGGTCCAAAATATCCTCTTCGTTTCGAGCCTTTATGAATCCTTCATCATGTCGGAGGATGGCCAGCTCAATGAACTCATTCTGACCAAGTTTCTGGATCTCAACCTCAGCCAGGCACCTAACCTGACACGGGTTTCGGGTGGTGCTGAGGCCCTTGCCCTCGCCAAAGAGGAGTCTTTCGACGTCATCATCACCAGCCTCCAATTGGGGAATATGAATGCGGTCCAATTGGCCCAGGAGGTGAGGGAGGCCGGCCTGGATCTTCCCGTTCTGGTTCTGGCGTACGATCACCGGGAGTTAAAGGAGTTCGAGAGCAGGCACGGATTTTCGGAGTTGGAACGGGTGTTCATCTGGCAGGGGGATGCTCGGATTCTCCTGGCAATGGTGAAGCTGTGGGAAGACAAGGTGAATGTGGAATCCGACTCCAGTCTCGGTGTCCCCGTGCTTCTGGTGGTGGAGGACAGCGTTCGTTTCTACTCCTCATTCCTTCCCGTCATCTATTCGGAGGTCATGAAGCTCTCCCAAAGCATCTTCTCGGAGGGTGTGAACCTCTATCAGCGGCTGCTTCGAATGCGGGCCCGCCCCAAGATTCTTCTTGCCACCACCTTCGACGAGGCGTTGTCGTACTTCACGACCTTCCAGCCCAACGTGATGGGGGTCATCTCGGACATCCAGTTTCCCCGAGAAAAGGGTGGAAAGGTATCACCATCGGCGGGGCTGGACCTGGCCAAGCAGATCAAGGAGGCTCGTCCCGATATCCCCATCCTCCTCCAGTCCAGTAATCCGGAATTCAAGGACAAGGCCGAATCCGTAGCCTCCGGATTCCTTTTGAAGGGCTCCCCGGTGATGCTTGATGAGATCCGTCAGTACCTCACCGACCACTCTTTCTTTGGGGACTTCGTGTTCCGGTTGGGTGATAACGGGGAGGAGGTGGACCGGGCTGGTGATCTCCGTTCCCTGCTCGAGAAACTGGAGACGGTTCCCACCGAGAGCATTGGATACCACGGGGCAAGGCATGACTTCTCCAGCTGGCTCAGGGCCCGGGGTGAATTCGCCCTGGCCTATCGCCTCCGGCCCCGGCAGGTCTCGGACTACGGCTCATTGGAGGATCTGCGGGAGGATCTGATCCAATCCATCGGGGCCTATCGGAGGGAACAGAGCCGGAGCACCGTTGCGGATTACGATCCGGAGGTCCTCTCCTATTCCGGCGGGATCATGCGAATCGGAGGGGGCTCCATTGGGGGGAAGGGTAGGGGATTGGCCTTCGCCACCCGTCTGGTTGACCGTTTCGGTCTGGAGGACCGCTTCCCGGGCGTGCGCATTTTTGTGCCACCTGCTGTAATCCTGGGAACGGACGTCTTCAATGAGTTTCTAGACCGGAATGGACTCCGGTCCCTCTCTTTGCGGTCCGAAGACGAAGGTGAAATGGCGAAAAGGTTCGCCGAGGCACGTTTCCCTTGGGCGGCTCGACAGCAGTTGGCTTCGTTCCTTTTCGCCAGCGCCCACCCCCTGGCCGTTCG
>JBDHMC010000210.1:0-8117 GCA_039656355.1 Gemmatimonadota bacterium
ACGGTGGGCCACCCCGATACACCCCAACGGGTGGCGATTGGGCCCTTGGTGCCCCCACCGTCGAACCAGGCTGGGTAAGGGAGTTCGTTGTCGATCTTCGCTTGTTTGGCCTCCACCGGATCCTTGTCACTGTTCACGGCAACGATGGCGAAGGACTCTTCGCTTAGTTCCTCCAGCATCTTCCGCTGATGCGGATATTCGCTACGGCATGGGCCACACCATTCCCCGGTGAAATAGAGAACCGTGACCTTTCCAAGAAAGTCAGTGAGCTGGAATTCGCCACCATCGAAGTCGGTGCCGACGATATTCGGAGCGACGTCCCCGATCAACAGGTTCTGAGCCATAAACAAATAAGGCTCCACACCCTCGGCAGCCTCCGGTTGGGCAGCCATCAACCCCTCCAGGAAACCCACGACCCTCTGTTCCTGCAAGTCAGAAAGAACCCCTCTTCTCAGTCGAGTAGTGAATCGCCAGAGGTGAAGCCGTGAGCCCTTTGCGAAGTGACCCCCAATACTGTCCCTCAACTGAAGTGTGAGCCTGGAAAACAGCTCTTCCAGACGCTCATCGCTCATGGCCTCTATGCCGATAGTGTCAGCCTCGACCACCGCGTCCGAAACTTCCACTGCCTCGCTCCCCCCGCACCCCAACGCGAACAGGAACGGGGCCAGGAGAGGGATCCAATTCTTCATGGGTCGCTCCTATCGTCCTTCGGCCGCTCCTATCGTCCTTCGGCCGCTCCTATCGTCCTTCGTCCAGCAACCGTGTAGGTAGGGCCACCGGGGTCATCAATTTGTAGATGGGGACGACAGCGGGTCCCCGCTGGCCACGCTGCCTGGCGAATGCCGCGATCCGGGGATCCTGTGGATCCACCCCCGGTGGAAGCGCAGGCTCTTCCGCCGGCTCAGCCGGCCGGGGAATCCAAGCGTCCATGGTATTCCAATAGACGACATTATCGTCGGTCTCGGGTTCCAGCATGTGTGTCACCAGCCGGCCCAGGAACTGGGCCGTGGGTACCACAAAGGTCCCAACCGGGAAGTTCTGCTCCAGGGTCACGACCTCGCCAACCTCCACTCGAGTGGCGGCGGCATGGTTATACGCCCGTTCGTGAGAAACCCCCGCCACCATATAGGCATCGACAGTCAGGCTGTCCGGTTCCGTCAGGACCTCCACCGTGATTCCGTGGCGCCGAAGCATAGCGACAGCATCCACCGCATCCCGAGGCAGGAGGTAGGCCCAGGGCCGAGGGCGTGTCTTCGTGGCGATGGGCTTCTTCATGAGTTGGGCGCCCGTCACTTCGACGGTGTCCACGGGGGTGTCAGGTGCCGCGTTTCTCCCCCCGCCTCGAATGATGGTGTAGTCCACGAGGTAGTCTTCGGGTCCATACTCCATCTGCACAGCGATTTCGCCCCGTGGTTCGGCTCCTAGCTCGATGGTCTCCAGACGGGCTGCTTCAACCAGGTCCATGAGCTTGTCGGGGTTGTCGACAGCGTATTGCACCACTGCCAGGTTCCCCAGGTACCCCGCCCGGGCACCTTCTTCGGCACCCTGGCCGGGAGCCTCGAAGAGAATTCCCACGGAGTTGGTGAAACCACCGTAGTTCCGTCCGATACGGGCCTGGTCGCCCCCAACCCTCCACGACTCTTCGTCCCCGCCCGAGTAGTACCAGGATCGTTTCCCTTCCGTCGCCATCAACGCGTCGATGGCAGGGAAGATCTCATTGTCGCAAAGTAGGGTGATTTCCTGAGCCGGGTCATAATGGCTAGTGCACTGGTAACAGAGGTTGTAGGGCCGGGATCCCCCGTTGTGGGAGTCCACGAACATGTGTGGCCGCCAGGCACCCATCAGGTTGGTGACGTAGTTCGCCAGGGCCGGCTGCTCCAACTTCACGTAGTCACGATTGAGGTCGATACCCCATGCGTTACCCCGGCTTCCCCGCTCCGATGCTTCGTACCCGTCGGGGTTGATCTGAGGAGCCACCAAAACCGTTACTCTGTCCAGAAGGTCATTGGCTGCAGTTCCGGGGGTGGCGAAATCCCGCATGAGGATCAGGAGACCTTCCCGGAATGTCCGCTCACCACCGTGGACATTGGCGGAAAGGAGGACTATAGGCCGACCTAACGCCCAGGCTTCCCAGGGCTCGCTCACCAACGGGCGACTGAAAACGGCAAACGGCAGGTCCCTGCCCTCCCAGGTCTTCCCGTAGGAACCCAGGCGCATATCAGTTGACTGGCCACTCAAACCCTCGAGATAGGCCCACATGTCGAGGTGGTTGGTGTTGGCCACGTATCCAGAGGCTTCGAATGCCGTCTGGGGAAACCCCTCGGCCCGGGGAGTCCAGGCCTCCTGGGCAAACACAGGGGCTTGGGAGAAAACAAGAAGAAAAGCGCAGAAAAGAATAGAACTCAGGAAGCGCTTGGATCCAGGGAATGAATGCTGGCGCATGGTCGACCCCACCTGAGAGGAATATGGCGCAGTATGTGGGGAGGTGCCTGGGCACCCGCAGGAACACACAAACCGCGAGACCCGGCGTGAAGGGACGGACGCTCCGAGAGCCTTCGAAAGGGCCTGCTGGGAAAGTAGGGCAAAAAGGGGGTGAGCGGCCAGAGGAGGGGTTTGAGTGAAGGGATGTACCCGGCCCTCGTCGCTGGAGGTGGGGTTACTGGGTCCCGCCATAGCCGCAGCGCCCATCGACACCCTATTCCTACCTGTCAAAAAGACGAGGGCATCCGGCCGGGAGAACCAAGAAAGTACCCCAGGATTGACGGAGATCTTCATGCGACGACTCTTCAAATTTGCGAACTCAACCACCCTCTTCATCATCCTTCTTTTGTTTATTACCGTAGCCCGGCTGGGGGCCCAGGTTGGTCTTTATTCTCCGCCAAAGGATTACCTGGCAGACGTGGCCAAGGGCCTTACCCTAGCCTCGTCTCTGGTGGCGATGGTTTTGACTAGTTGGGTTCTTCTGAAACGACGTCGAAAGTTGAGCGATTTCCAGTCCCGGTTGGGCCTGTTCCTGGGCATTTGCGTCCTACCGGTTCCTGTGATGTTCATGAGCACGGCAGTGGGATTGGAGCAGGCGAAAGCTGTCGACTTCTGCTCATCCTGCCATGTCATGCAGACGTTTGTGGAGGATATGAAAGACCCCTCCAGCACGGGCCTCGCCGCGCTTCATTTTCAGAACCGCTACATCCAGGAGGACCACTGCTACGTCTGTCACACGAACTACGGGCTGTTCGGCACGGTAGAGGCGAAGCTCGGGGGCTTATCCCACATCTGGGAAGAAACCACCGGGACTTACCCGCTCCCCATCCAGGCCAAAGGTGGGTATCAATTCACAGTTTGCCTCAACTGTCACGGCCTATCAGCCAAGTTTGCCAAGAACGATCTCCACCAGGCCGTAGTGGGAGAGGTACTGGCCAATGAAACAAAGTGCACCGATTGTCACGCCCTGAGTCACCCGGCCCCAGAATCCAGGAGCCAACCATGACCGGTCAAGAAGCGGTCCACCCTCATGAGAAGCTCTTAGTTCTGGCTGGGGACCTGATCCTCTGTGGGCTGGGAGTCGGGATCGTTATGATCTTCCTCGCCATCACGCTCCTCGACGTGAGAGCCCGTCTACAAAGCGTGGTGGAAAAACGTTTCGGCCCAGGGGAAACAGTCTTCCGACAGGGCGATTTCCCCGATCGCCTCTACCTGATCGGAATGGGCGAGGCCGAGGTTATCCGAGAGGTTCTGGGTGGCGAGGATATCTCCCTTGCCCGATTGAAGACCGGGGAGTTTTTCGGAGAGATGGGGATCATAGGGAACACCCCCCGATCCGCGACGGTTAAGGCCGCGACGGAGCTGGAGACACTTTCCATCCATCGGTCCTACATCGCACCCATCTTCTCCTACCTCCCCACGTGGCAGGAAAAGGTCCGAAGGGATAATGCCCAGCGCACCGCCATGAACCGTGACGCCCATGGAGGGGAATAACGAGGCATTCCTAGCCCCTATTTCGCCACCCGTCTGCCCCAGCCCGTTCCAATCGCGAACAGGATCACGGCCAGCAGGGCCCAGGAATGGGCGTTGTGGAGTCCGACGGTCCAGGGAGAGAGACGCGGCATCCCGAAGGCTTCGTATCCGGCGGTGGCACTGGCAGCGAGGATGGTCGGGATAAAGAAGGGGAAGAGGAAGGGATAGGTACAGACAGTAATGTCCAGAATGTTCGCCCGGCGGTAGCCGGACAACCCGAAGGCCTTCCCCGCATCCTTGGTGAATCTGCCTACGGCCAGAATGGCAACTGCAGCATGGGTCGTAAGGAGGACTGCAGCTGAGATGGTGCCAAAGATCCGCCACTCCGCCTGAGCTGCCGACTTCGCCCCTCGGGTGGCGGCGCCCACTACCCTCTCCACGATCCCGGCTCCCTCCAGGCCCGCCACGAGCCCCATAAGGAGTATGGTGAAGAGTGAAACACCAACGCCCCGCTGCATCCCATCCAGAATCATTCCGCCCGCCGTGAACCGCTCAGCATCCACGTAGAAAAGGTCGGCCAACCCGAACTGCCTGGTTGCGAGGCCCAAGATGGCGGCAGCCAAAATGCCCATCATGAGTCCTTCAACCAAGTGGCGCCGACGAACCAAAAGGTAGATCACGAGGAGCGGAACGGTGATCATCAGAAGCCCCGAGGGGCTACCCGGACCTTCCAGTGCCGCTCCATCTGCCACCCTACTCCCTGCGCCGAATACCCAATAGACAACGAGGGCCAGGCTCGCCGCAGGAAGTGCATACTTCAAGCGGCTCCGGACTACCCCACCCATATCGGCACCCTGGGTAGCCGCCGATGCGATGGTCGTATCAGACACCGGAGACACATTATCCCCGAACGTGGCTCCACCGATGATGGCGCCCATGAGGATGATGGGATCCGAACCGAGGGCCCCTCCACCCGGATACAAGAGTGGAGTGCAGACCAGGATCGTACCGAGGCTCGTGCCGGTGGCAGTGGATACGACTGCACCGATGAGAAAGGACGCAGCAACGTACGTACCCCCGGACACTCCTACGGAACGGGCCAACCAGACCAATGACTGAACCAGCCCGCTCTCACTGAGGAGAGTGCCCATGACACCGGCCAGAATCCATGCCATGACCATGGTCATCACGATGGGCCGGCTCATTCCGATGATGATCCCATCGCTGTACGCATGCCGGTCTCGAGCCAACAAGAGGCCCAGGATCAGGGCAGTGAGGAGTATGGGCCACAACCCTGTTTCCGCCGGTGCACCGGACAAGCCAAGGATTATGGCACCTATGAGAAACAGCGCAAACGGGAGGAACGCGCCGAACGTCCCACCGACGAACCGAAGTGGTTCCGGGTTTTGCTCAACTCCCGTTGGGTCAGTCATACGTAGGTGCTCCCGTGAAATCGGACCCGAACGTATGGGAACCTACCCCGGTTGGACAGGCGGAGGTATCTGGCAGATTCTCGTCTAAAGGGTACTGTGGGGGGAGGTTCCGGACCGAAGGGGGAAATCATGACGACTCCAGACCGCGTCAGACTCACCGATGGGTACTCCATCTCCCGACTCATGGTGGGTGGATGGCAGTTTTCCAAGGGCCACGGGGCGCATGGACAGAAGGGGGGAGAGGGGACCGGGCTCTTTGGCCAACTTGTCGAACGAGGGTTCACGACCTTCGATTGCGCCGATATCTATGAAGGCGTGGAAGGCCTCATTGGCAGGTTTCTACGCGAGCACCGGAAGTCGGGCAATCCCACCGCGGTCCAAGTCCACACCAAATTCGTTCCAGACCTCGATGTCCTGCCCAGGATAGACAGGGCCTACGTTGAACGCATTATCGACCGATCCCTGAAACGCCTCGGTGTGGAGCAGTTGGATCTGCTTCAGTTCCACTGGTGGGATTTTACCGTACCCAAATTCCTGGAGGTCGCCCACTGGCTGAAGGAACTCCAGGACCGCGGGAAGATCCGAAATCTCGGTGTAACCAACTTCGATCGCGAGCACTTGCACGCCGTCGTGTCATCAGGCGTGCCCATCGTTAGCAACCAGGTCCAGTACTCCGTCCTGGACCGGCGTCCGGGGGGAGGGCTGGCCGCTTATTGTCGGGACCGAGGGATCGTTCTCCTGTGTTATGGCGCTCTGGCCGGCGGCTTTCTGACGGATCTGTACCTGAACATGGAGGACCCACCCGACCATCTGGCCAACCGGAGTCTCACCAAATACCAACTGATCATTGGCGAGGTGGGCGGTTGGACGGCCTATCGTTCCATTCTGGGCGCGTTACATGAGGTCGCGGAGAGGCACCAAACCACCACGACCTGCGTGGCCCTCCGATGGGTCCTCGATCAGACTGGAGTCGCCGCCACCATCACTGGAATCGACACGGTGGACCAGGCCGTCCAGCTTTCAGGGGCGTTCGATCTGTCCTTCGATGAGGAAGACAGAAGAGCCATTGAGGCGGCCCTCGAGAAGGTCACCGGGCCCGAGGGCCCCGTCTACGGACTCGAGCGGGATAGATCAGGGCCCCACGGAAGGATCATGCGGTACAATCTGAATGAGGGGGGAGATGGGGACGCTCTCCGTTGACGAAACCTCTGAGAAGAAGTTTCGGGACTTGGGGCGGAGCCCCGTTGGGTTCCCCTCAGTTGGAACGTACCTTGCCCTTGTGACCAAAGAAGGACTACTCGAGCCAGGCGTGACCCATGATCAATGCTGGTCCTAGTCAGATCCCCCGTAGGTTTGTGTTTTTCGCCGCGACTGCCTGCACCTTGGTTTCGATGGGCTGCGAGCCCGACCTCCCCCAGATGGACCCCGAGGTTCACCGATCCGAGATCCAGGCCTGGCAGGCCAGGCGGGTGGAGGGACTGAAGGCACCCACCGGTTGGCTTTCGGTCATTGGCCTGGACTGGCTGGAGCCCGGGGAGAACAGCTTCGGTGCCGACTCATCCAATGCCGTGGTTTTTCCCGCAGTCGCCGGGGTACCCGCACGCGTCGGGTCGTTCTTTTTGGAAGACGGCACGGTCCGGATGGAGGTGGAGCCGGGTGTTTCGGTAACGGCTGAGGGTGAGCTGGTCACGAGTTTGGTGTTGTATTCGGAGGACAACCGGCGACCCCCAACCGCCCGGCTGGCTTCTCTCCGCTGGCAGGTGATCCAGCGACAGGACCTCATCGGTATCCGGCTCCGGGACACCGCCAACGCTGCAATAGAAGCCTTCGAAGGAATCGAAAGCTTCCCGCTCAGCCTCGATTGGCGAATCCCTGCCAGTTTCGATCCTTACGACCCTCCTCGCGTGATTGAAGTGCCGAACGTCCTGGGGATGATCAACGAGCAGCCGTCCCCGGGTGCCGTGGTTTTTCGCGCGGGTGGAAAGAGACTTCGTCTCGACGTGACCGGAGATCCCCAGAGGGGTTCCCTCTCGATCGTGTTCGGAGACGAAACCAACGGGCTCGAAACCTATGGGGGGGGACGTTTCCTTACCGTCGACGCGCCGGACGAATCAGGGCGACTCTTCATTGATTTCAACAGGGCGTACAACCCGCCCTGCGTTTTTACCGCCTTCGCCACCTGCCCCCTGCCGCCACCCCAGAACAAGCTCCCCGTTCGCATCGAAGCTGGGGAGAAGGGGGCTCACTGAACGGGCGGGCCCTCCCCGTCCAACAGTCTCTGAATGAGCTGAACGTTCTGGGGCGCGTCCCAGGCCATGGGTCCGGAGATTTTCTTGAGAATGATCCCCTCCCTGTCCAGGACGTAAGACTCGGGCACTCCCGTGGTCTGGTAGGTCTCCGAGATTTCCCCTGAGGGATCGTGGAGGATGGTGAAGGTCAGGCCTAATGAGTCAGCGAAGGCCTTCAGCTTCCCGTCCAGGGGGTTCGTTTGGTCATGATCCCCTTGCGGCCGATCGATACTCACGGCCAGGACCTGGAAGTCCTCGTCCTGGATCTGTTCGTGGAGTCGTTGCATGGAGGGCATTTCCTCCTTGCACGGAGTGCACCAGGTCGCCCAGATATTCAGTAGAACGACCTTTCCCCGATAATCGTCCAAGGTGTTCGGGACGCCTTGTAGGTCGTAGGTAGAGAAGTCCGGGGCGGGACCTCCAACCACCACCGGGTTCAGCC
>JBDHMC010000211.1:0-7933 GCA_039656355.1 Gemmatimonadota bacterium
CACCTGGGAGAAAAACCTTCGTGACCTGGAGATGGTACCTCTCCCAGAGACGGCCCGAGGAACGCCGGACACTCGGTTTGAGAAGGCGATAACCGAGGGCCTGGAGGCCCTGAAGATGGGAGATTGGACCGGATTCTGCGGAAAGGGGTTGGCCGGCAAGGTCCTGGCAGGGGAAGAGAGCTATTACGGGAAACCGATCCTTCCGGAGATCCGGGAGGTACTCCGTGGGGCTCTGGCCGGAGTAGCCGAGGCTTTAAGAGATGAACTCGTTGCCCAGACTCGGGCCCTCCGAGCGTTGGTATTGGGCTTCGACGGTGCGCTGGAGAGGATTCACCGCCGGGAAGGGTCGTATCGGTTCGAGGATATCACTTTTCTCCTCGCAGGTGAGGATCCACTGGCAACCCGTACCGACCTTTGGTATCGACTCGACCAGAAAGCCCACCACCTCCTCCTCGATGAGTTTCAGGACACATCACGGGCCCAGTGGGAAGCTCTGGAGCCTCTCGCGTCTGAGATCCTCTCCGGACATCCCGAGGAGCGGTCGGCAGTGATCGTGGCGGATCCAAAACAATCCATCTACGGATGGAGGGGCGCTGAGCCGTCCTTGGCCCGGCAGGTAGGGGCTCGGTTTCGGATGGAAGAGCGATCCCTTGACCGGTCTTATCGGTCCTCCGGTCCAGTGCTTGACGTGGTGAACCGAGTCTTCGCAAACCTCCCGGAAAACCCCATTTGGGAGTCGGAACCAGATCTCATGGAAGGGGTTCTGGCCTGGTCCCGGGAGTTCCCCGTGCATCGGCCTGCCCTCGAGCTACCTGGATATGTGTCCCTTGAGGTCGGCCCCCGGGACACCAGGATGGGAAAATCCGACCGACCGGCTCTCCTGGCCTGGGCAGCGAGTCGAATCCGGGATCTTCTGAGCCAAGCCCCGGGCGCCAGCATGGGAGTTCTGGTGAGAAGAAACGCCACTGTTTCACATCTCATGGCCTACCTTCGAGGCCTGGGAGTCGAAGCGTCTGAGGAAGGAGCTACCACCCTAACCGATTCTCCGGCTGTGTCCACTTGTCTAGCCCTTCTTCGTCTCGCTGATCATCCCGGGGACAGGATCGCTCGGTATCAGGTGGCTTGGTCCCCTCTTGGGGCCATCGTTGGCTTGACCACACATGAGGACCATTCTCAAGCTCGCCGGGTTTCCCTCGCCCTCAGGCGTGAACTCCTGACCCACGGGTATGGGGCCGTCGTTAACCGATGGACCCACAAACTGAGGGCCGGGGATGCTCTGGATGGGCGCGAACTGGCCCGCCTTCTTCAGCTGGTGGAACTGGCCTTTCGCTGGGATGAGCGATCGACCCTTAGGCCACAGGATTTTGTTCGTTTTGTCCAGTTCGAGGCTGTGGAGGCACCGTCCGACGCTCGTGTCCGGGTCATGACTGTCCACAAGGCCAAGGGTTTGGAGTTCGATGTTGTGGTTCTCCCGGAACTGGACCTTCGGCTCACCAGGGGCCAAGGGCTCTACCAGGCGGTTCTCCCCCTTCGGGATCCGCAAAACGGGAGGGTCCTCCGGATCTTCCCCAGCCTCAACAAGGCCCTTCGCCCACTCTTTCCCGAAATGGAAGAAGCCGGTCGCCAGGATAGGGAGCGAGAGCTCCACGATGCGCTGGGAGTGGCCTACGTGGCCCTTACGAGGGCCCGGCATGCTCTTCATCTCTTCACCGCCGAAGATCCTCCTGATCGGGGACCCAAGTCGCCCTTTACCTTCGCCGGGCTTCTCCGCGGCGCACTGGACGTGAATCAGGCCGTTGGAAAAGAGGGAGAGATCCTCTACGAAACCGGGGAAAGGGATTGGGCTTCTAGCGTCACCCGGGTTCATGGACCAGGAGTCGGGGTAGGAGAACCCCATCGGGAGCTGCAGCCTCCGAGCACCCCTGCGCCAAAGCCAGCGATGCGAAAGAGGTTTCTGCCTCACCGGAGCCCATCTTCGCTCAAAGACGCCGGGAAGGAAGCTCTTTCGCGAATCCTCTCCTTGACCGGGGGTAGGGGTCGCCGGGTTGGGACGATCATCCACGCCTGGCTGGAAACCCTTTCCTGGCACGAGACCTGGGCCCCCGAACCAGCCGCCCTCCTCGCACTCGGGGCCAAAGTCGTCCCCGACTTTTCCCCCCAGGAATCCACGGCACTTCAATCAACTCTCATGGAGTGGCTGGCATCTGAGGACGTCAGAACCCGCCTTCGGCAAGACGCCTATCCAACGGGTAGCGAGGTCATTACGGAGCTTCCCTTCGCCCTCAAGCTCCGAGGCACTCTCTACCAGGGGCGCGTGGACAGGGTAGTTCTGGTGCGAGAAGGAGCGAAGTTGGTGGGCGCAGAAGTCCTGGATTTCAAGACCGACGCACTGACTCCCGGCGACGAAGAGGGTCTGAGGAGGGCAGCGGAGGATTATGAGAGTCAGATCGAGGTCTACCGGAGTGCCGTGGCCACCCTCTACGGCCTTCCGGTCGAAAAAGTAACCGGGACCTTGGTTTTCCTTACCCTGGGGCGGCTGACGACGTCCCCAGCCTGACCCAGGGTCCTTCCCCGGCCCAGGCGCCCCCTCCCCCCCGATTGTTGACGTGGCGGCCCCTGGTCCAGAGTATCCCCCCTGGGAACCTGTCTGGGTTTTGGGGCGAGCCCCGTTTCTGAGCCAGGGTCCTAGAGGCGGAGTGTCCCGGCCCGTTCCCGCCGTGGGCGTGGGGGGCCTCCAATCCGTGCGAACCGCATACCTTGAGAAGAGGCCTTATGATCAGGTTGCGCCGATTTCCATTCGTTCTGTTTCCCGTAATCGCCCTAGCTCTGACCCCTCAGCTGCTCCCGGCCCAGGTCACCACTCCTGAGCAGCAATTCGGCCATAGGGTGGGGGCCAACTATGAGTTGGTGAACTACACCGGACTTCAGGCCTATTGGGAAAAGTTGGCAAGTGAATCCGACCGGATGGTGCTGGACACCATCGGGTTTACGGAGGAGGGGCGGCCGCAGCTGATGGCCATTCTATCCTCACCGGAAAACCACGAGAACCTCTCCGAATACAAGGGAATCGCCCGGAGAATGGCGCAGACGGAGGGAGTGTCGGAGGAAGAAGCCCGACGACTCTCCCGGGAAGGCAAGGCGGTCGTATGGCTCGACGGGGGCCTCCACGCATCCGAAGTCGTTGGAGCCCAGCAGCTTCTTGAGTTGGTATACCGCCTGACCAGCGCCACCGACCCCGAAACTCTTCGCTTCCTAGACGACCTCATCATCCACGCCGTCCAGTGTAACCCGGACGGAATGGAACTGGTATCGAAATGGTACCACCGAAACGACGACACGGGCATCGCCGCACGACAACAACCGGGATTTCTACATGTCTAACCTGGAGGAGACCACCAACATGCTCCGGGTCCAATACCGGGAGTGGTTTCCCCAGATCATCTACAACCATCATCAGACCGGACCCCAGGGCACCATCATGTTCGTGCCGCCCTTCCGGAATCCGCCGAACCACTTCCTCGATCCGCTCATCATGACCTCCATTGACCAGGTGGGTAGTGCCATGCACCACCGGTTTGTCCAGGAAGGGAAGGGGGGGACCACCATGCGGTCCGGTGCCAGCTATTCCATCTGGTGGAACGGCGGCCTTAGGACCACCCCCTACTATCACAATGCCATCGGACTCCTGACCGAGATCCGGGGAGGTCCGAATCCCCAGCAGATTCCTTTCGTACCACATCGCCAACTGGCCACCACCGACATCCCCCTCCCGGTCGAGCCGGGAGAGCTCCTGTTTCGAACCAGCATCGAATACTCCCAAACTGCCAACTGGGCGGTCATGGACTATGCATCCCGAAACAAGGACATCCTCCTCTTCAACATCTGGCGGATGGGGATGAACTCAGTCGAGAAGGGAAGCAAGGACTCCTGGACGGTCCGGCCCTCCGACATCTATGCGGCAGCCGACGAGCTTGGCGGCGTGAACTCCAGTGGCACCGTCGAGGACTTCGAGCGGTTCCTCAGAGACCCCGGGAAGGCCGATCCCAGAGGGTTCATCATCCCTTCGGACCAGACGGACTTCCCCACAGCCGTCCACTTCGCGAACACGCTGTTCAAGAATGGCGTAAGCGTGCTCCGGGCTACATCAGAGTTCAGGGTGGCCGGAGAGGCTTATCCGGAAGGGTCTCTCATCGTCAAGGCCGCCCAGGCCTACCGACCTCACGTCCTGGACATGTTTGAACCCCAGGACCACCCGAATGACTTCGCCTACCCCGGCGGACCTCCCATCCCCCCCTATGACGCCACGGGGTGGACTCTGGCGTACCAGATGGGCGTTGAGTTCGACCGGGTGATGGAGGGATTCGAAGGGCCTTTCCAGCCGGTTGCCGATGTGATGGCCGTCCCCGCGGGAGTGGTCCGAACCGGCCAGGGCACACCATCCGGCTTTCTCCTAAGCCACGAGATCAACAACGCCTTTTCGGCGGTTTACAGCCTTCTCAGTCAGGGCTCGGACGTCTATTGGCTCACGGACCCATTCACCACGGGCGGGACCACTTATCCTGAGGGCACGTTCTGGATTCCCGGTGGAAGTATGACAGCACGGCAGGTGGCTCCCCTTGCCCAGGAACTCGGCGTCACTTTCGTGGGGACCTCCGACTCCCCGACGGGTGATGCGATGGAGCTGGCACAGCCTCGCATCGGGCTTTGGGATCGCTACGGAGGATCCATGCCATCGGGTTGGATCAGGTTCATCCTTGACGAGTTCGGCATGGGGTTCGAACTCGTCTATCCCCAGGAGATGGATGCCGGCAATCTGGCCGAAAAGTTCGACGTCCTGATTCTACCGGATGGGGCAGTCTCTGCACCGAGAGGTGGAGGGGCTGGCGGATATGGGGGGCGGGGCGGAGCTCCTGATCCTGAGACCGTCCCGGCGGAATACCGGGATCGCCTAGGAAGCATCTCGGCCCAGACAACGGTACCCCAACTCAGAGAGTTCCTGGAGGATGGCGGCACTATCATCACCCTGGAGGGCTCCACTAGCCTTGGGTATCACCTCGGCCTGCCGATTCGGAATTTCCTTACGGACGAAGAGGGGACCCCCTTGGCTTCCCAGGAGTTCTTTGTGCCAGGGTCTCTTCTGGAAGTGAGGCTGCAGGGTGAGAGTTTGGTGACCCAGGGTCTGAACGAGACCCTGATCGTCAATTTCGCTCGTAGCCCCGTGTTCGGGCTCGAGTCTGGAGCTGCCGGTGTCCGATCCCTGGCCGTGTACGAAGATGAAACCCCCCTTCGTAGCGGTTGGGCCTGGGGGCAGGAACAACTCCTGGGAGGAGTTGCGATGCTCGAGGCCGATGTGGGAGATGGGACGATCTATCTTTTCGGCCCGCAGATCACGTATCGGGGGCAGACGCACGAGACATTCCCCCTCGTATTCAATGGGATCCTCCTGAGTTCGGCTCAGGAAACCACTTTACGGTGAATCGGCTGACCCGACGCCCTCAAGTCCTTGGAGATTACCGATGAGAAGAAGAGCCTTCCTCAGGAACGGACTCCTGGCCCTTGGGGCCCCGGCGGTCCTTCCCCACGCAGCAAGGGCCGATGCCTTCCTGACTCCCCGCCAGCGGAGACAGAGTGGGGACTCCATTCGGCTGAGTTCCAATGAGAATCCCCTCGGTATTCCCCCTGGCGCAAAGGAAGCCATCGTGGGGGGGATGGGCGATGCGAACCGTTATCCTGGCGGGTCCAGACGGGCCCTCACAGAGGCCGTGGCTGAGCGGCACGGGATCCCCACGAACGGGATCGTGTTGGGGAACGGGTCCACGGAGATCCTCCAGATGGGGGTCCAGGCCAGACTGGATCCACAACTTCGACTGGTGGCCCCGGCCCCGACCTTCGAGGACGTATTCGAGTACTCCGAACCACACCCGTGGGTGGATCTCCACCCTGTCCCACTCCTCCCGGACTACGCGCACGACCTGACGGCCATGGAAGAGGCCACCAAGCGGGCTCCAGGCCCGGTCCTGGTATATATTTGTAATCCTAACAATCCCACCGGCTCACTGACCTCTGTGGACGATGTGGAGGGCTGGATCCGCCGCGCTCCCGATAATGTCCACTTCCTGGTGGACGAGGCCTATTTCGAGTTTGTGGATTCAGGGAGCTACCGGTCGTTGGATCAGCTTGCCCTGGAAAACCCGAACGTGGTTGTAGCTCGGACTTTCTCGAAGGTGTACGGCATGGCCGGGCTCCGGCTGGGATACGGAATTGCCCACCCAGAAACCGCCCGGGCTCTGCAAGCCTTCGCTGCCGGCACAAACTGCAATCACCTGGCTCTGGTAGCGGGCCGGGCAGCCCTGGCCGATGGAGAGTGGATCGGGAAGAGTGTCGCTGCGAACCTAAAAAGCCGACAAATCGCCTACCAGGTCCTGGATGAGCTGGGTCTGGAGTATCTTCCGTCCCACACCAACTTCGTCATGCACCGCATCTCCGGCGATCTTGGGCAATACATCAGCCGGATGGCCGAAGCGGGGATTCGTGTGGGGCGACAATTCCCCCCAATGCTCGAGTTCAACCGTTGCTCTTTCGGCCTTGCCGAGGAAATGCAACGGCATGCCGAAACCCTGCGAGACTTTAGGCGAAAGGGTTGGGTATAGGGGTTTAGGGGGCCTTGGGTTTAAAGAAACGGGCTGCCGGTGTTCCCGGCGCGCGCCTCCAGTAGCGAGGCAGATGGCCAGCGCACGAAGGGACATACCGGCGGCCCTTTTCTGAATCAGCCTGAGAACCCGGCCTCGGCCACGAGGATTAGCAACGCCCGCTGGATTCCCTTATACCCCTCCTGATTCAACCACCATTCCCCTGGGGAGTGGTTTCCCCCCCCCACCCCGCCTCTTCCAATGGTAATGGCGGGGATACCCAGCGAAATGGGGATGTTCGAGTTGGTGGAGGACCGGGAGAGGTGGGGGTTCTCCCCAAAATATCGAGTCGCGGCCATGGCCCTTTGGACCAGAGGGGCGGCAGGGTCCGTCTCCCCTGAAGGCCGTGATCCAATGCGATTCGCCTGAACCTGAATCATCGGACCTTCCCGGCGGAATCGGTTCTCCTCCTCGACCGCCTGGGTCACGGCGTCCAGAAAGGCCTGGGAGATGATCTCCAGGCTCTCAGGGGTCTCCGAGCGCATATCAACCTCCATCCAGGCCTCGAAAGGGATGGAGTTGATGGAGGTTCCACCACCGATGCGCCCCACGTTAAAACTGGTTCGGGGTCCTGTTTGGGTCAGAGAGTCGGCGACGACTGCAAAGAGCTCGATGGCCCTTCCAAGGGCGTGGGCCGGATTCACCAAACCGAAAGCCCCCCAGGAATGCCCGCCAGGGCCCTGGAACGTGACTCGGTACCGGGTAGAGCCCAGACCCATGCTAACGATGGAGGCCAGGTCATTCCCGTCTATTTCGATGAAGGCATCAACCTTCAATCCATCTTCTCCAAAGAAATGCTTGATTCCCCTGAGGTCTCCGAGACCCTCCTCCCCGACACTTCCCAGGAAGATGAGATTCGCATCGGTGGTTACGTTCGCTTCTTCAAGAGCGCGGAGGGCCGTGAGAACCACTATGAGTCCCCGTGTATCGTCCCCAACTCCCGGAGCGAAAAGAGTGTCTCCCCTAATCTTGACGGTGACATCGGTCCCTTCCGGGAAGACCGTGTCCAGGTGTGCCCCCAAAACAACCGTCCGATCTCCCTCACGACCCCTCCGAAATGCCAGGACGTTCCCGATCCCGTCGATGTGGACAGAGTCGGCTCCAGCCGACTCGAGAAGCTCGGCAAAGGCGCTAGCACGAGCTGCTTCCTGGAAGGGCGGAGCAGGGATCTCCGTCAAGAGTATGAGATCATTCCGGGTCTGGGCCTCCAGGCTCCTTATGACCCTGAGAGCTTCCTGGATACT
>JBDHMC010000212.1:0-4734 GCA_039656355.1 Gemmatimonadota bacterium
GAGATACTGAGAGACGCTGAAACCTCCCGGGGTTCGAGCTACAGGCCCCCCCCTGGTCAATCGATCGTCATTCGTCTCGGGGTGGGCACTGATGGCCGTGGAAGAAACCCAGAAATTGGACCATTGTTGAACACTGCCAAGGAACATACTCGCTCCCACCAAATCGCCGTCGAAGTTCCACTCCAGACTAGGGAGGAAATCAATCTGATAGAACCGGGTGAGGCTGTCCGGTTCCATATCCCGATACTGAAGGGCCCAGTTGATATCCCATGAGTCCACCCGGGTTTCGAACCCAAGGTCGTTCGCCTCGAAACCGGGGCTCTGGGCTTGCATCAGGACGGACCCGAGCCAGTGGTCTCCGGACCTCCGCCCAGCCGAGAGCGATCCCCGCCAACCCAGAAGGTTGGTTCGGCTTGGATCCAAACCGACGTGACCCGCGTCGGGCCTCTGCCAGTAACGGGCGCTGGAGCGTTGGGTAAGGAGGATGGCGTCTTCGCTTCCTTGAACCCGGCTTCCCGTGAGCGTGCCCGTGAGGAACCACTCCCGGTTGCTCCACATATGGTTGAAATCGATCCCTGCCACGTAAGCAGCGGAGTGGAGAGAGGCGTCGAGATTCGGGTCGCTGAGATTCCGGTTCACGCCGGTGAAGATCCCACCGATCGTGGAGCTTCCATCCCGGAAATCCCGGCGAGCCCGGCCCACCAGGTAGTTGGAGAAGGGCTCCACCACCGCGCCGTGGTTCTCCCCATCAGAGCCGATGTACCGACCGTTCTCCTCGCGGGTGGCCGCCTCCATGAGACCCACCGACCAGTCCCCCACCCGCCCGCTGACCTTCATGGCGCCGGCTATCGTGCTCTGGTCGGGCACGTCGACGAACCGAGCCCCCATGGCGTAGAGATTCCGCGAAGGAGCACGCCCGACGCGCCTGGAGTAGAAGAGATCGCCAAAATCCGATTGGTTCATCTCTGCCCCAGGGAACCCGTACCTGAAAATCTCGGCACCCTCCACAAAGAAGGGACGCCTCTCCGGATAATAGGTCTCGTACTGGGTGAGGTTCACCACGGCCGGGTCCACCTCCACCTGGCCAAAATCCGGGTTGATAGTGGCATCCAGCGTGAGGTTGGACGTGATGCCGTACTTGAGGTCCAGACCGGCGGCATAGAACTGCTCCGATGTGCCCCGGAAGGGATCGTCGGAGTGCACGTTCAGATGCTCGGATCGGGTGGTGCCGTAAGGGAGTAGCTCCAGGCGACCAGGCTCCTGAAGCCGACCAAGACCTACCAGATGCCCGTAGCGGTGTGGCCCTCCGGTTTCGGTTCGAGGTGTGTGAGAAAAAGAGGCGTTCTCCTGCTTACGCGCGATCACTCGGGAAAGCTGAATCCCCCAGATAGGGTCCTCGGCGCTCTCGAAGCGGAGCTGGGACAAGGGGATCCGAAACTCGGCATACCACCCACTCCCATCCACCGACGCAGCCCCTTCCCAAACCGGGTCCCACCCAAAGTCATACTGACCGTCCGTCCCGAGGGCCGCATCCTGGTAAGCCCCGGACGGCGTGAGGGTAAAGGCAAAAGAGGTGTTGTGATCGTGTCGAGAGTCCAGGTTCACCATGAAATAATCGAAGTCCGACACAACGTCCCGGCGAACGAGGGTCGTCCGGATCTCCTCGGGCTCCGAGTCGAAGAGCCAAGCTCCGATGAAGAGAGCATCGGGTCCAGCGAGAATCCGGACCTCGGTCCGTTCAGACACAGGGTCACCGTCGTCGGGGTCCCGCTGCAGGAAATCCGTGAAAACCTCTGCGGTCTGCCAAGCCGCCTCATTCAGCACCCCATCGATCTCAATGGACCCATCGACGGGAGAGACCGAGATGGCTGGAGCCATGGTCTCGTGATGGTAGATTCCCCCATTCCCTACCTCCGTCACCGCTTGAACCTGCCGCACCTGGGCCTGCGCGGCTTGGGGTGAGAAGAAATAGAGAAGGAGAAGAACGAAAATGAAAAGGAGCAGCGGAACCGCAAGGAGGCTCTGCCAACAGGCTTTTGCTGGCTGACGATGGACAGACATGGTCCGATCCGGGGCTCGAGGGCACGGCCTCGGCGGGGATCCGCAAAAAGCGGTGGTCACCGCCGATTGGTCACTGAGGCCGAGAGCAGGTGCCCTACCGCCGGCCGAAATCGGTCACCCCATAAGATGCCACCACCGGGCAATCGGTTGGCTAAGACCCTGTCAGGAAGTTGTCAGGGAATAAACAGGCAGGAAGGGCGCTTTGGGGCTCCCGGGACTAGCCAATCATCAACCCCATTGAACATACTTCCGAAACGAAAAACTTTCGCAAGAAAGCATTTTAAGACTATACTTCAATCTGTCGTGCACTGCTGGAGACTCCTGTTCCGGGTGCATTTCACCCCCACAAAACACGAATCATGTCAAAACCAGACCTCTGGACCCGTCTGAAACAGGCCCGGATCGTCCAGGTCCTTCTTGTCTACCTGGGCGTCTCCTGGGGCATCCTCCAAGCCGTGGATGTTCTTCAGAACACGCTGGCCCTTCCGGCGTGGGTTGGGCCTGTCGCGGTCATTCTCCTGCTCATCGGTTTGGTCATCATCATGGCCACGGCCTGGGTCCAATCCCTGCCCTCCACCGACGCCCCGGAAGCCGCCGGAGAGGTCCCGTCAGATTGGCAAATCGCCCCCAAGGACTTAGGGCGAAGCCTGCTATCGGGGAAGCTCCCACACCTCACCTGGGGACGGGCAGCCCTTGGTGGAGCGGTGGCACTGAGCCTTCTTTTCGGGGCTTCGGGCCTGTTCGTCACCCTCACCGGAAACCGCCCCGCCTTGGGGCCCCCTGAGGCTGGGGCATCGGCCGCGGCTGACGGCATCGCCGTCGTACCGTTCGAGGTTCGGGGGACCGACCTGGAGATCTGGCGAGAGGGAATGATGGACCTTCTCACCAACAACCTGGATGGGGTCGGAGGCTACCGAACCATCGACGCACGAACGGTCATGGCCCGTTGGCGGAGGACGGTGGGGGACGATCCTGCCCCGGACCTTGAGATGGCTCTTCGGGCAGCGGGCGCGACGGGAGCCAGGTACGCCCTGTCAGGAAGTGTGGTAGGGCTCGGAGACAACGTGAGGCTGGTCTCCAACCTCTACGACCTGGATACGGGGGAAGAGTTGGCCCAAGGAAGGGCAGAGGGCCCCGCGAGTGAGGTCCTCTCCTTGGCCGACGACCTGGCCGTGGAGACCATGCGGGCACTTCTTCAGGCCACGGGGCGGGAGGGGGGAGACATCACCGCCGAGACCATGACCACCTCCTCCCTGCCGGCCCTTCGGTCCTTTCTGGAGGGGGAGCGCCACTACCGAAGAGGAGAATTCGCTGAGGCGGTCCAAGGGTACGAACTGGCGGTGGATGCCGATCCGACCTTTGCCATTGCTCTCATCCGGCTCTCAGAGGCCTACGGCTGGCTCGAGAGCGTGAGCTCCGAGCGAATGGCCGAAGTAGGTGACCTGGCCATGGCCCAAATGGACCGCCTTTCCCCCCGCTACCAGTTCATGATGGAGTCTTGGAACGCCCTAAACCATGGGGACGCATCAGGGGTCGATGTTCTCCTCCAGGCCGTACAGAAGTACCCCGATGATCCGGAAGCCTGGTTCCTTTTGGCGGAGACCTATATACACCTGGAAGACGCCACCTATAGCGACTCCGACGCCATCGTGGATGCATTGGACCGGGCCGTTGCCCTGGATCCGGATTTCGCCCCCTACCTCATTCACGTCATCGAGGAAGCGGTCATCCGAGGAGAACTGGACCGGGCTCAGGAGAACCTTGCACGCTATAAAGAGCTCACGGGTCATGTAAGGGGACTCGAGCATGTGGAGTTCGCCATCCCTCTTTACTATGGCACCGACGAGGAAGCTCAGGAGACCGCCAATCGCCTCCGAAGGGATAACCCTCAGGTTACGCCGATCCTTTCGGGCACCTTCGGAACAAAGATGGACCAACTGGACCGAAGCGCCCTCCTGGACCCTGCACTCGAGGCCGCATCCGGGTCCAACCGCGATCCTTTCCGGCTCTGGATGGCAACGAGCTACGGGGCCCTCTCGAGGGCGGAGCGTTATCTGGATTCCATGGCCCTCACCGGCATCGACATCGGGATCCAACTCGGGCATGTGAGTGAGGTCTGGGGTGTGGTGCCGGAAGGGGTTCACAGCACCCTCTTCCAAACCGACCCATGCGAGGATCCTTCGTTCAATAACACCTGTTACCTGTTCGTGGGAGCCGCCTTTGCCCGGGAAGGGCTCTGGGACCGACATCGGGCCGTCATAGAGAGAATGAGTGACCGAGTCGTTACCCTCCGGGCCGAGGACCCTGAGGCTGACGTCGACCTCCTCGAGGCAGCCGTCCGCTTTTTGACATCCTATGAGAGCCTACTGCGGGGTGACTACCGAGCTGCCCGGCCCGTCCTGTCGGACCTCAGAACTCGAGGTGACGCGGTGGGCGCTCGGGCCCGACTCGCCCTGGGAGAGTTGGAGGCTGCTCAGGGTAGGGTGGAAGAGGCCATCCGCCACTACCGGTCCAGTCAGAGGGGGTTCCACCGCCCTCGGGCCGTCCTGGAGTTGGCCCGTCTCAGCGAAGCAGCTGGACGCCCCGACGAAGCCAAAAAGTACTGGGAGCGTTTCCTTATCATCACCCGGAGCGGCGATCAGGACCTCCCCCAGGTGGTGGAGGCCAGGCAGG
>JBDHMC010000213.1:0-4915 GCA_039656355.1 Gemmatimonadota bacterium
ACCTGGCGGCACGCGTCCACCTCCGGCCCTCCCACCCGCGGGTGGCTCCTCGGGTGAATCGGTCTGCGGGCGTTGCCCAGTCTGACCGCCGGTTGTCCCCGCCGGGACCCCCCAACCCAGAGTGCTGAAGGAAGGGACGCCGAACTGGAAGTATCCGTATTGGAAGAAAGCTCCCTCAGGGGTCCGATGCACCGGAACGTTCTCGATCCCGGTGATCCTCTTGTAAGCATCGGATACGGCCTTGAAGTACACCTGGTCGCCTGAGGCTACAGTGGTCACCGGCCGCGTTCCGGAGCTGGGATCGTTGTCACGACCCGGTTGAGCACCCCGGAGGTAGACTCCCCCTCCGCCGCCACCCCTGCCACCGAATCCCCCTCTCCCACCGCCCCTGCCCCCAGTCGCACCGGTAACCCCAACGCTAAAGACACCGTCGTTGGATGCCTCAGCGAAGGACGTGAGACTGGGGATCTTTGCTGCCGCCAACGCACCCCTTGAATCCGGTGGTGTCACCAGGTTGTCGGTTTCGCCAAAGGTGAGGATGGTGGCGATGTTTCGGTGGGAGATGGTGAAATCCATTAGGGCCCGGGTCTCAATCTCGCTCACCATGTGGAGCCCTGCGTCGGCTTGCCAGTGAGGGTAGGCGTGCTGGAAGTTCCGGTTCAGATCCACTCCGCCTGGTCCGTCCTCATTGATGAAGCCGTCGCCATCTTCGTCGGTGCCCTCCCCATACAGCTTGTAGGCACCCCGTTCGCCCTTGGTGGCATCGGCCCTTTTCATGAGGCGAGGGTTGTCGGGATCGATCATGTAGACCCCCGACTCATCGGCCACCCGCATGACGGTGACGTAGCCGTCACCATTCAGGTCCTCCGGGCCGTCCTCGTCCGTCAGTCCGTCATTGTCGTCGTCGAACGATTGGCCGTTCGTCTTCCGGTCCCACTTTGTCTGGCTGAACATCGCCTCCGCCCCGTCAGGGTTCAGGCGAGGAAAGAAGTAGAAGACGTTGTCGGATAGAGACGCCTGAACGGATTCGTCTTGGGCGTTCTGGATGAGATAGCGGATCGCCTCGAGAGACAACTGGCTTCCCACCAGGTGGTCGCCCTCGAGGTTCCCTACCACCAGGACCCCAGGACGCTCATCCAGCGGGGCCCCTGAGGTGCTTCCCACCGTGACCAACCAAATCTCACGGCCTCCCAGGGTCGAGCCCAGGGATTCCATGGTGGCCAGGTTCGAACTGTTGACGAGAGAGGTGAGCTCGCGAGTGAGCCCGTCATGGTCCAGGTAAGAGGCCGTCTGTCCTTGGCCAGCCTTGGGTGCAGCTAGGGAAGTGACCAGGAGAAGGGCCATCCCACCGAAGATTCTCGAACCGCAGATCCTCATTGTCCGCGCTTCCTTTTTTTGAGGTCAGGTCAGCCCGGAGAGAATAGGGAGTCCCACATCCGGGAGCCAGGGGAGGGGCCCCGGTTTGGTTGCTGCGGGAGGGGCCGCGGAGGAAGGGGTTTAACCCCCCTTAAAAGGCGAAGTGTGTGGCCTGACTGGCGACGACGATCCAGGTGACCAACAAGCCGCTGGCAAAAGCCCCCACATATACACGACCAGTGCAGCGAAAGAAGAAGGTGGTGATCAACCCCACCATGGTCATGATGGGAACAAACTGAAAGGCGATGATGGTCCATAACGGTTCAGAGGGAATGGCAAGGGTGCCGCCCAGGAGAAGGGGCACATACTGGAAGAGGAGAAGTCCGGAAAAGCCCACGACGAGGAGCCCCACGTTCATGGCAGTTTCCCGCCCCAGGGTCAGCCCCTCCCGCCTCAGCTGGCCGTGGAGAACCGTGGCCAGCACCAGGAAGAAACCGAGGAAGGGGATGGCGTAAGCCAGGGCGATCCGAGCTTGCAGAGGGCTGAAGGGCCGGATTGCGAAAACCCAGAACCTAAAGTCAGACTTGAAGATAAATGAGCTCAACAGAACGGCGAGGTACCCTGCCGAGACAACGGCCAGGGCCAGGAGAAAGGATTTCCCGATCTTCCGCCAGGGGACCGACCCCTCCCAGGTAAGGCCGTAGCTTTCGGTCGTGGCGCCCCTTTTCCGATTCAGGGCTAGGTGCCAGCCTGTGAACGACACCAGTGAGATGAGACCTACCAGGGTCGCCCAGGTCATGATCTGGTTGGTGATGCTCTGGGGAAAGAGGGCTGATGCGGACAGGCCCAACGTCCCGGCCAGGCCCTTGAACGGGAAAAGGGTCACTACCGGCAGAAGAACGAACGTCGCCACCCCCACCCACCACCCCATTCCTGTGGCGGAACCGGTTGGCGGTGGTTCTTCGGCAAGATCCCGGAACCAGGGGGTTCGGAGGAGGAACGCCCCCACCGGGAAGAGAAGAAGGACCATGCCCGCCAGGGCCAGGAGCGTGCCGAACTCTCGCCAATACCAGATCTGATTCGAGGCCTGGAGGTCGTTGCCCCCCTCCAGGGTTTTCTGAAACCAGTCCACGGCGTGGCCGATAGCGACCCGGGAGAGGTGATCGCCAGGGTGGATCACAGGTGGTTGGTACAAGACGCGTGCGTCGCCTTCCTCGATGGATCCGTATATGCGACCCGGGACCACATCTTCCCCAGTGCCAAAGAGGGCCTTCAGGCGGTCGGTGCCGACGATGTCGGGTGGTAGGGGCACACCCCACATCGTCCTGGAGAACTCATCGAACCGTGAGAAGACCACCGCGACGTTCCGCAACGGGGCTGATGTGTCCGACGACCCTCTCGCCGTCCCCACGGACGACCCTTCCAGGACAATGGATCTGTACCCATCGGGCAGGGCTGCAGCCGCGGCCAGGACGGCCCATCCTCCCATGGAATGGCCCTCCAATCCGATGTTGTCCGGGTCCACGATGTCCAGGGTCCGGAGGAAGGCCAGGGCAGGTGGACCACCGAACCCATTGGCACCGCTGGGGGGGTCGGAGTAGCCATGGCCTGTTTGATCCACAGCAAGGACAACGTATCCCCGCCGGGCGAATTCGATAGCGAACCCGGCCTGGGTCTCATGGGTGTTGATGTAGCCGTGAATCGCCACAATGCCCGGGGCGGGATTCTCGCCTGTCACTCCCTCAGGCACATAGAGCCGAGCGTTTTGCACGATTCCCCCGGAGCCCACGAATCGGACGTCCGTGATCCTGACGGTTCCTCCGTTGGTCTGTGTCAAAAACGCCGTGAAACCGCCAAGCGTCATCAATGCCAGAGAAAGGACCAGCAATCGCATGTTCTTCTTCATGGTCCGTCTGCCCTCGGTGTCATACTCGGACTCTTGAATCGATCACCGTCTCAGAATGGGCGCCTGGACAGGGTTTCCGCCAGCGGGCCCCGTCTCCACCCAGGTCCAAGGGAAGCCGAGGCGGCTGTGCCCTCCTCTGGCCGTCTGCCGGGCCTCGCCGCACTTTGCCCCTGGTTCCTACATCTGCAAAACACCTTGGTCTGGGGGCGTCTCATGTGCGTGGTCCGATCCGTTCTGTCTTTCTTGTCACTCCTGGTGCTTCTTTCGCCGGGGTTTCTTCTGGGCCAATCGGTCCCCACGCCCGAGTCCGTTCTTGGGTTCAGCGTCGGGGCAGACTTCCACCTGGCGGGTTATGAACAGGCCCTGGAATATTTCCAGCGCCTGGATGCGGCTTCCGACCGAGTCCAACTCGTTGAGGTGGGACGGACCAGCAACGGACGGCCATGGTACCTGGCCCTGATCTCCTCGGCCGAGAACCTCCGGAATGTGGATCGTTACCGGGACATCGCTCTTCGCCTCGCGTATCCTGGGGAGATGACAGAGGAGGAGGCTCGTGGGTTGGCGAGGGAGGGGAAAGCCATCGTCCACGTGGACGGCGGCCTCCACTCCACGGAGGTGGCCCACTCCCAGCACGCTATCCAGCTGGCTTACGATCTCGTCACGGGGGACGACGACCGGGAGATCGCCGCCATCCTCGATGACGTCATCCTCATCCTCTGGTTCAGCCTGAACCCCGATGGCCAGACCATGGTAGCCGACTGGTACGCCTCGAACCTGGGCACCCCCTTCGAGGTTTCCTCTATGCCCTGGCTCTACCAGAAGTATGTGGGGCACGACAACAACCGTGACGGCTACATGATCAACCAGATCGAGGCCCGGGTCGTCACCCGGGTGACTCGTGAGTGGGAGCCCCAGATCCTCTTCAACCACCACCAGACGGCCCCCTTCCCCGCGCGCATCTGGATACCGCCCTTCGCCGAGCCGATTAGCCCCAACGTCCACCCTCTCATGTGGAGAACGGTGAACCTGGTGGGGATGGCCATGGCCCAAGCACTGGAAGAGCGGGGGCAAAAGGGGGCGGTGCACATGGGATCGGGTTTCGACAATTGGTACCCTGGGTTCTTGGACCACGCCCACAACTTTCACAACGTGGCGTCGTTCATGACCGAGACGGGACTGTACCGCTACGCCACACCCCACTTTTACACAGTGAATGACTTTCCCGCCGATGCCCAGGACCTGGCGCCCCAGTCCCTTTACTCCAGCCCCTGGGAGGGTGGTTGGTGGAGGTTGAGGGACGCGGTCGACTACATGATCACCGCATCGATCTCGGTCCTGGACGTTGCGGCGAAGTACAAGGAGGATCTCCTTTTTAACCGCTTCCAGGCGGCCCGTGACGTCATCAGCCAACACCGGGAGGGCCCGCCCTACGCCTACTTCATTCCCCAGGAGCAGCGTGCTCAGGCGCCTGGCCTTCAACGGCATCGACGTGCATGCCCTGACCAGAGCCATGGCGGTTGACGGTATCACCCACCCCTCCGGGACCTGGGTGATCCTCATGGACCAAGCCAACGCCAACTTCGTACGGCAGTTGTTCGCAATTCAGGAGTACCCCGACATTCGGGAATACCCCGACGGCCCCCCCGATGCCCC
>JBDHMC010000214.1:0-4705 GCA_039656355.1 Gemmatimonadota bacterium
TCCGGAATCGTCGGCCTGAGCCGGCTTCCGCTCTGGCTCATAGAAGGAATGGCCGAATACCTTTCGGTGGGTCGAGAAGATCCCCTGACGGCTATGTGGATTAGGGATGCGGCCCGGAGGCATGACCTTCCCACTCTCGACCAGATGTCCCGGGACTTTCGCTACTTCCCCTATCGATTCGGTCAGGCACTATGGGCTTATGTCGCCGGGGTCTACGGTGACGATGTCGTCGCCAACCTTTTTCGCAGTTCTCTCCGAGCGGGCTGGGAGAATTCCGTGCGCACGATTCTGGGGATGGACTCCGATGAACTCTCCGAGGCTTGGGCCGAAACCATCAAGGCCGACTATCTTCCGCTGATGGAGGGGCGGGATGCTCCTTCGGACGTCGGGACGGTAGTCCTCTCCCCTGAAACGGGTTCCGGGTCGCAAAACCTGGCACCTTCCCTCAGCCCCGACGGTCAACGGTTGGTATTCATGTCGGAGAAGGACCTCTTCTCCTTCGACCTTTTCATGGTGGAGATCGGTTCCGGAAGCATGAGTAAGGGGGCGAATCTAAGAAAGATCTCCAATTCTGCCACGAGCCCCCATTTCGACGCCCTCCGGTTCGTGGACTCGTCGGGATCGTGGTCCTGGGACGGCACGCGCCTCGCCTATGTGGTCTTCGCCGACGGAGATAACGAGCTGGTACTGGTGGACTCAAAAAACGGGAAGATCCAAGACCGGATTGAAATCGAGGGAATGGGAGCCATTCAGGGGCCGTCATGGTCCCCCGATGGGCGGAACATCGTGTTCTCTGGTTCCAAGGGAGGTCTGACGGACCTCTACCTCTACGACTTGGAGACGGAAGTTTCGACCCAGCTCACGCATGATCTCAATGCTGTTTTCCAGCCCACGTATTCGCCGGACGGCCGCACCATAGCCTTCGCGACCGACCGGTCCCCGGGGACAAGTTTTGAAGGGCTTTCATACGCCAAGTTTCAGTTGGCTCTCTTCGACCTGGAGACCGGTAAAACCGAGACCATTCCAGTGTTCGGGCCTTCGGTAAAGCATATCAATCCACAGTTTTCGCCTGACGGACGGCATCTGTTCTTCATCTCGGATGTGGACGGCTTCAGCAATATCTATCGTGTGGAGCTAGCCACCGGGGATCTAGACCGGATTACCAACGTGGCAACGGCCGTAAGTGGCATCGCCTGGTCTGCGCCGGCGATGACGGTGGCTCAGGAAACTGGTGAGATCGCATTCTCGGTCTTCGATGACTTCGAGTTCCATGTTTATAAACTGTCTGCTGAGGAAGTGGAGGAGCGGGCCGAGGTATTTGCCCGTGCCGAGCCGGGACTGGGTCGCAACCTGCCTCCCATGGACCCCGGGGTTCCCAGCCGAGTCGCCTCGTACTTGGCTGACGGGAACACCGGGCTCGCGGAACCCGGTACGTATGTGATTGAGGACGCCTCTGCGTTTGACTCACAGTTGGAGCTGGACTTTATCGGGCAGCCCATGCTGGGCGTGGGTGCCGACCAGTTCGGTACCTACATCGGCGGCAGTGCTTCTGCCTTTTTCTCCGACATGTTGGGTGACCGGCAACTTGGCCTCGCTCTTTCGGCCAACGGAACGATAAAGGATATCGGCGCCCAGGTTTTCTATCTGAACTCGGAGAGACGGTGGAACTGGGGGTACTCCCTGTCCCGAATCCCCTATCAGTACCAGTTCTACCAGTGGGGGGAGCGGACCCAAGATCCGAATACCGGAGCCATCCTCGATGTTCTTGAATTGACCCGCTATCGGATTTTTGCGGACAATGCCACCGGACTGTTCTCGTACCCCCTCTCAATGACTCGGCGTATTGAGGCCAACCTCGGCTTTGCTCGCTACTCCTATGATATTGAGCAGGACCAGATCCTCATGGACCAATTCGGAAATCAGCTCGACCAGCGTCGGATTCAGCTGGATGACGAAGAACCCGATCCGCTTAACCTGTTCCAAGGATCCATAGCGTTCGTGGGAGACAACTCCTACACGGCCTTCACCTCCCCCGTCCGAGGTGGGCGGTTCCGGTTTGGCGTCGAAACCACCGTTGGTACGGTTAGTTATCAGACGCTCACTGCCGACTTCCGGCGTTATTACAGTCCGAATTTGAACCTCACCGTGGCTGTCAGAGGAATGCACGTCGGTAGGTACAACTACGGATCAGATCTCATCGAAAGCCAATTCTTCAACCCCTTCTTCGTGGGATATGAGACTCTCATCAGGGGCTACGCCTACGAGAGTTTCTCCGCTGGGGAATGTGGTAACACGGCAGACGGAGCTTGCCCTGTCTTCGACCGCATGTTCGGCCAGCGGATCGGGGTGGCGAATTTCGAGATCAGGGTCCCGTTTATTGGGTCCGAGCAGTTCGGGCTCATCAATCTTCCCTACATCCCCATGGAACTCGTGGCTTTCACGGACGTGGGAGTAGCCTGGGACGATCAGAACAAGGTCACGGAGTGGGGCTTCAGTAGGTCCTCCACAGACCGGGTCCCGCTCTTTGCGTCCGGCTTTGGTGCCCGGTTCAACCTTCTGGGCATCATGATTCTGGAAGCCTACTACGCCTATCCTTTCCAACGACCGGACAAGGGTTGGCACTGGGGGTTCAACCTGGCTCCAGGCTGGTAAACCCTGGGGACCGGGGATAGGGGTCCTGAAGACCCCTGACAACTGTAGAAGAGCGGGGCCGCCGTCAGGCGGCCCCGCCCTTTTCGCAATGCCCGACGTAGGGACTTCCGTGGGATCAGAAGATCTCGAGCTTGATGTAACGCCGGGGGTTCTCCCGAATGTCGTCCGAGAGCAGTCGTACGCTTTCGATAGCTTCGACGAGAGTCTCATAGAGAGCCGGGTTGGTGGAGAGTTGGCCCAGTGTTCCCTCTCCCGCCTCCATCCGCTGGAGTATGGTCTGCAGTGCCTCAGAAGCCCGAAGTACCACCTCACTCGTACGGTTCACATTAAGGAGCGCCGAATCGGCCCGCGCCACGGCCCTGGCCAAATCCTCGCCGGACCCGGCCGCGTCCTCTAGGCCAAGCGCTGAACGATTCAGGGAAGCGGTCAGCTGGGTGATTTCCCTCCCCTGATTCTCGGCCAGCTGGGAGAGCTGGGCCAGCAGTGATTGCAGCTCAACTGCACTTCCCTGGATGGCATCAAGCGTGGGCTGGGCCAGAAGGCCCTGGATCTGGCCCAGAACAGCCTGAACATCCTGGCCCAATTCGGCGGGGATATCCATCAGGCCTTGCACGGTTTCACCGGGGAGTTCCGCGCCACCGCGGATCGATTCAGGGCTCCCCCCTTCGACGATCTCCACCGTGCGCCCGCCGAGGATCCCGCCCGAGACCAGTCTGCTCCGGGAATCGGAAGGGATGTCCCACTCCCCTTCGATCTCGAGTGTGATACGAACGCCCGGCTGATCCATGGAGAACGACATGACCCGACCAACGTTCACCCCGCGCATTTGCACCGGATCGCCACGTCTGATCCCCCCGGCATCTTCAACGACGGTGGAGATTCGATACCGTCCTCTGAACGTACTCGGATCGGTGAGGAGAAAGAGAGCGAACAGGGCGGAGACGAGACCGAGGAGGACGAAGATCCCCACTCGGAACTCCAGCCGCTTCTTGTTCCGGGGAATGGCATTTCGAAGCTCCTCGTCGGTGGGCTCGGAGGTCCCCCGACCGGGCTTTTTATCGGCTTGGCTCATACCACGTTCAATTGGTTGTCGAGAGCGGCTTCCGCTCCCGCTCGGTTTACGAAGGCTTGGACCACTTGGTCTTGACTAGTACGAAAATTCTGAGGGGACCCACAGAATCTCAACCGTCCCCCGGTCAGCATGGCCACCCGATCGCAAATGAGTAGCCCCCCTTCAATGTCGTGGGTCACGATGATTGAGGTGACCTCCAGCTCTTTGGAGAGGCGGGCAATCAGGCGTTCCACCGCAGCCGTATTCACCGGGTCGAGACCGGTGGTGGGCTCGTCCCAAAGCAGCATCTCCGGTTTTCCCACAATGGCTCGGGCAATCCCTACCCTCTTCTTCATTCCGCCCGAGAGTTCCGCCGGGAGCTTGGAAAGAACCATTCGGGGGTCCAGGTTCACGATCTCCAACGCCTCCCAGGCTCGTTTCCCCGCCTCCCGGTCGGACATCAGTCGGAGTTCCTTCTCCGGGATTCCCATGCAGACGTTGTCGAAGACCGTCATGGAGTCGAAGAGGGCGGAATGCTGGAAGACGTAACCCACCTGGCGTCGGACCCGTTCCAGAGCGTCAGGCTCCCCGAAGAAGACCGATTCCCCTTTCAGGAATACATCTCCCCTATCTGGGGCAATGAGGCCGATGGTGGTCTTCAAAAGGACGCTTTTTCCCGTACCTGAAGGTCCGAAAAGACCGAACATCTCCCCTTCGTTGACGGTCAGGTCCACCCCGGAGAGAACCGGTTCGTCAAAGGCTTTGAAGATCTGACGATACCGAATCATGGAGTGTCGGGCCTCGGCCGCCTAATCAAGGAACATCGGCGGGAAAAGGGCATCGAGAATGAGCACAGTGAGGGTCATGAACATGACGGAGGCGGTAGTGGTTTTCCCCACTCCGGCCGCACCACCGGTGGTCCTAAAGCCCATGTGTGTGGAGATGAGCGGGATCGCCAATCCGAAAGCCGTGGCCTTGGAGAACGAATAAACCAGGTCCCAG
>JBDHMC010000215.1:0-4689 GCA_039656355.1 Gemmatimonadota bacterium
GCGACATCAACGCCCAGTGTCCCCGTACCTCCTCCCAGGAGAAAACGAACAGGAGAAAGACGGCGTGGATCAATAGGCCCACGATGAGGAGGCCCATAATGTATAGGCCGGTTTTCATGAGAATTATCTGACCGAAGGGTTTTTGCCTGAGCACCGGGCCTTCGGAGACATGGTTCACCACTGCGAGAAGGACCCCCAAACCCAACCCCGACAACACCATCTCGATATGGATTCCTGGACCCAGGGCGTAGACTCTGAGGCCACCGCCATCCAGGTGATCCAGGAGCCCCCATATCGCTATCAGGTAGTAGACATACCACCCCCCGGTCAGGAATACTGCCCCGATGACGGCTTCCTCCAGGACAATCCGGCGAAGTGCTTTCATGGTCTTGCTCCTCCGTTCTCCAAAGGATAGATCACGGGGCGGCCCCTGTCAGGTTCATTGATACTGGTGGCAAAGAACTCATCTGATCCCTACCATATTCCCCATGGACGATCCAAATCTTGATCTTGAGGCTCTCGAAGGGCTGACCAATCCCGCTGAGGTGGAGGCGGTAGCGACTACCCTCGAGAAGCTCACGAAAGACACCGAACTCCTTCTCTTCATTGGCCAGGGCTGTCCCGCTTGCCCCCACCAGGTCCGTTCTGTAGCGACGCTCGCCCTGGCGAGTCCGCGGGTCTCGGTAGAGATCGTGGACGTCCATCAGGATCCAGAGCTTGCCGCCCAATACGAGGTGAGTTCTGTTCCCACCACTGTTGTGGACGACGAGCTCATCATGGTGGGTGTGGTCCCGGCAGGGGAAATCAGCTGGCGAATCCTGGAACGGGAGGGCCCCGAAGCGGAGAAGATCGTCTTCGCAGGCCTTGTAGCGTCCCAACGATTGTCCGACGCGGCCGAACGCCTTTCCGACGGTCGGGCCACCAAGGCTTTTGTTGAACTCTGGAGTCGAAGTACTCTCGAAAGCCGAATGGGCCTATTCCTGGTGGCGGAGGAAGCCCTCGAATGGAATCCGGAGGCTCTGGACGGGCTGGTTCCTCTGCTGATCGAAGGGTTGGAGGGGGATGGGCCCCTTACCCAAGATCCTACACGGAAGGGAGACACCGCAGACCTTCTCGGGCAGATCGGACACATAGATGCCCGAGGGGTTTTGGAGGCCCTTAGCAGAGATCCGAACGAAGAAGTGGCTGAAGCCGCGGCGGAGGCGTTGGATCAGCTGAAGTGACCAGAGTGTAATGAGGTTGAATAAAACTTTTTCTTTCTTTACTGATTAGTATCCCCTAATTTAGACCCGAGTCAAACCTGCGGGTGGGTCGGCTGGCCCCCCCGATGGGTTGATACTCAGCATTCCCCAAATCCAGAAGACCGATGCCGAGCTCATTCCTTTGGGCGAGGCGCGTCGTGTCCGACTGCCACGAGGTGAATATGGGCTGGTTGCGTTCCTCCGTTCTTGCTGTTTGTGCCGGAACCACGGCACTCGTCATCACATCCTGCGACGGCGGAGGCTCCACCGAGCCAGCTGCCGTGGACCAAGTCCAGGTAACTCCCACGACGGCTTCCGTAGAAGTGGGCCAAACCACGCAACTCAGCGCCTCGGTATCGGACGCCAGTGGGAAGGTGCTTACCGGTCGGACCATCACCTGGTCCAGCAGCAGCGGGACTACCGCCTCGGTTTCTTCTGGAGGCCTGGTGACCGGCGTATCGGAGGGAACGGCCACCATCACGGCCATGTCCGAGGGCAAGAGTGGCACCGCGACCATCACCGTCACGCCCGAACCTGTGGCGACCGTGGAGGTCGCCCCCAACCCGTTGTCGATCATCCTGGGCGAAACCGGCCAACTCACGGCCACGACCAAGGGTTCCACGGGCACAGTATTGACGGGCCGCACGGTGACCTGGGCCTCATTGAATGAGGGAGTCGCGACGGTGGCGGCAGATGGTACGGTCACCTCTGTGGCGGAAGGAACCGCCCAGATTACCGCAACGTCCGAGGGCGAGAGTGGTTCGGCAACCGTGAACGTTTTACCTGAACCCGTCGAGACGGTTGAGGTCGCACCAACCGAACTGAATCTCACGGTGGGTCAGGACGGGCAGCTTGCCGCTACAACCAAGGGAGTCGGGGGCAATGTTCTGACCGGTCGAACGGTGACCTGGGGTTCTTCGGATGAAGGAGTCGCAACGGTCGACGGGGATGGAACCGTCACCGCCGTGGCGGTGGGTACGGCAGTGATTACCGCCACCTCCGAGGGGAAGACCGACACCGCAGACGTCACGGTCTTGGCTGCGATCTTCAATCCCCTGGTGGACACCGACATCTCCGGAGCCGTGGCGTTTCAGAGCGTGAACATCCCGGCAGGAGTCACGGTGACCGTGACAAGTGACCTCACTCTGACGGTGATGGGGGACGTGCTGATCGACGGAAGCCTCACCGGCGATTGTGTCGAGGTGGACATCGCTGGGGGCGGCGCGGTGACCATCAATGGAGACGTGGATAACGATTGTGCCGTGGTGCCAGGCAGTGGCGGTCCGCCTCTCACCATCGTCGGCAATGGTGCATTCGACATCGATGGGTCGGCTATGGCCAGTTCCGGTGAGATCACGCTCAAGAACGACCCGAGCATCGTAGGGCCCCCGGGACCGGCGTCGGAGGGCTCCTCCTGGCAGGGAAACCAGTCTTTGGCCGGTCCGTACCCATGCACGCTGAAGAACTACACGGTGGTCACGGGGGCAGCCCCGGCGGCGGCAGGATTGCCTGGGGATCCTAGCGGGACCTCTGGCAGTCCTGGCTCAGGGTTCATCTTTGCGTGTAACGGCGATCTAGCCCTGAAGGGGAATGTCCAGATCGAAACTCAGGAAGGGGGCCCTGGAGGGAACGGCACAAACAGCAGTGCGACTGGGGGCAACGCGACCGGTGGAGACGGCGGCGACGGGGGGGGGCTATTCATTTGGGCTTTCGGGGATCTGACGTTCACGCATGAGGTCCCGGGGACAGAGATCAAGAACCACCTCTTCACCGGCCGGGGCGGAGATGCAGGGTCCGGAAACGGTGTCGGCCTCGAGAACGATGCCGTGGATCCAGCCCCATCTGGCACGGGGAATGGCGGAACGGGAGGGGCTGCCGGAATCGTGGACCTGCAAACCCAAGGGAACCTCTCCGTTGACCCGGGCGTGCTTTTCGCTGGTCCGGGCACATCCGTCCCCTCCGGGGGCGCTCCCGGTGGTGGAATGGGTGGAGACGCGATAGGAGTTGGAGCCCGAGGAAAGAATGCCGATGATCGCACTCCTCCACGGGCCGCCCAAGCCGGTGGTGCGGCTATGGCGAATGGAGGGACGGGCGGAGCCTCTCCAGGGCTTCATACCATCATCCTTGGGAGCCAAACTGGTTTTGAGAACATCGTGGTTGACGCGGGAGACGGAGGCCCGGGGGGTGAAGCGGACGCCATCGGTGGACGTGGAGGAGATGGGAACGAAGAGTTCCCGGACGGTGCCGTGGGAGGTGACATCAAGCCCATAGGGGGAACCGGAGGTCAGGCGGGAAGCTCCAGGGGTGGAGCTGGCGGGAAGGCCATCTTCCGTGCTGGAAGAGGAGGAAACGGTTGGATTGATTGTGCGCCCGGGAATTTCAAACCTGGTGGTGACGGTGGAAAGGGCGGTTCGTCAATTGGTGGTGGTGGCCCGGGAGGGGCCGGGTTGAACCCAGGCGCTGACGGGACCCACGATACCGACGACGTCTCCAATGGTGGGGATGGCGGAGATGGCGCGGGGCCCGGGGATAAGGGTCCAGCGGGTGACAACGGGATCTCCGATCCCTTCTCCCCCGGGGCGCCGGATCGCGCAGGAGAAGATGGTCCGGCAAGGGTCGAGCTGGGGTCAGGGAGTTTCATGGAAGGCGCCGAAGGCAACGGATGTAACGTCGGCGGGAATTTTGATTTCGGTATCTCCGTACAAAGTGACCCGGCGGGGCACCACTTCTTCATCGGCATGCCCGGTTCGATGTTCATTTGGGTTGGCGCCATCGTCATTAACCCGACGACGGGTGAGTTCTTCATGTCTGGAATCTTCCCGTTCGTCCACGTGCAAGGAACCTGGGACCCCGTAACCGGTGTGATCACGGCATCGGGCGTTGGTACGGTGGCCGGATTCCCCAATACACTGGTCACGTTTACTGGAACTCTGGTGGACGGGGTGATTACCGGGGTTTACCAGATGGGAGGCCTGGGTCTTGAGCCCGGATTTGGTGGGTTGCCCGGCGGGATCCCAATATTCTACGCGTTCCTCGGGGCTCTGGTCCCGGGGTAACGGGCGGGGCTACAGTTACCTGAACAGGTCCATTGAAGGTAATTGAGTCCAAAGCCGAACGGGCGTCCTGGCATTGCCGGGGCGCCCGTTCTATCCTTTTGGATTCCACCACTCCACTTCTGCACCGGGAACTGAGCTATGAAGACCGTAGGCCGTCTTTTCCTCATTGCCACCGCCGCCATCGTCCCGGCCTTCTGGGCCTGCTCCCCGACTCCTGGTCAGGGCGGCGCCGAGGCTGAGGCCACTCCGTCAGCCCAGGCCGCCACTCAGGGCGAGGATCTCTGGGAAGCCCTCCTCGAGGTCGCCATCGTTGAAGAGATGGTCATGATGCCGATGCGAGACGGCGTCCACCTGGCCACCCACATCTATCGGCCCAAGGATTCGGGCTCGGG
>JBDHMC010000216.1:0-4684 GCA_039656355.1 Gemmatimonadota bacterium
GTCTTGCTTCCCGGAATCCCCAAGCCCAAGCACACGATCCACCCCAAAGGCCATCAGGGTAATGGCCCCGAATCCGAAGAGGAAGGTGGCGATGGAGGGAGCCCGGAAGAGGGAAATCCCAGGCAGAACCTCGTAAAAGACCCGCCACACAGGCGTATGGGCCCCCAGGGCGAACAGAAGGGCCACCCCACCCACACCCAGGAAGGTAAGGCGGATCCCCCGCGACGGAGCCCCGAAGAAGGCCACCACGGCGAGGAGCAGCACCACCAGACCGCCGTATTCATGATTGAGTTTGAAGACATTCCGCCCCCAATAGGTGCCGGTAGCCCAATCGGCCCCACCGGCGCTGCTCCCCACGAATTCAGGGACCACCAACGAGGCCACTTCTTCGGGGTGGAGGGACCAGGAGGAGGAATAGGCGATGCCCTCTTCCTGGGAGGCCTGGGTCGTCGTCGCCGTTCTGCGGGAGAACTCCGTGACATAGTTCACGGCAGGAATCAGTTGGATTCCCGCCACTCCAGCTCCCAAGACCGAAAAGGCGAGGTACATACCGAACCGCGCCCCCGAACGGCGGGGTGTGAGGCCTGCTTTCCAGAGGAGGAAGACCCGAACTACGGCGTACACCCCCGCGGCCCCGAAAAGGAAATACGCCTGTTGGAAGTGGGTCGTGAGGATGACCAGACCGATCACCATGGACATCCCCCCAAAGGCCCGAAGGCGGCCCCCCACCAGGGCCCGCTCCGTCGCCCAGAAGAGGAGGGGAGTCAGAGCCGTCACAAATAGCTTTCCGTCGTGCCCCGGGTACACCAGCGTCACCAGGAAGGGGGCCAGGAGGTACGCCAAACCACTCAGGAGGGCAGCCGCCCTGGACCGACCCAATGCCAGAATCCACCCGTACGTGAACAGACCCGCCGCGAAGACATGCAGAACCAGTTTCCATCCCAGCGCTCTGAAGGGCTCCATGAGCACGAGGAGGACGGAGGTGGGATAAAGGGAGTCTCCGCCGGCCAAAGAGTCTAAAAAGGGCGTTCCTCCGAGAATCACGGGGTTCCAGAAGGGGAATGTCCCCTGCCGAAGGGCCTGGGCAAAGAAATCCCGTGCCATGAACCCCAGGGAAAGGGTGTCCTGCCCCATCAGCATCTCGCCGGAGAAGACGAATCGCCGAAAGAGAATCAATGTCACTATGCCATAGAGGACAGCCGGAAGCCACCTTGGGAAGGCCAGGTCCCCGCCACCGCCCTTTTCATCACTCTTCCCTTCCCGACCAGGCTTTTTCCTTGGGTCCTGAGACCTCTTTTCCTTCTTCGCCATGAACCTCAGCCCCCCCGTTGGAGAAGGTCCGAATAAATCTCTAGGTGCCGGTCCGCCAACCGCTCGTTACTCCAACGCTCATCCACCCTCGCCCTTGCCAGAGCCCCTCTTCGGGGTAGATCACCCTCTTCCACGACCCGGAGTACTGCCGCGGCCAGCGCCTCCGGATTCCCAGGCTCGAAAAGCCCCCCCACCTCCTCACCCACAATCTCGGGAAGACCACCCACGTTGGACGCCACCACAGGAAGCTCACAGGCCATCGCCTCTAGAGCCGCTATGGAGGTGGCTTCCATGAGGGATGGAATGACCGCCAAGTCTCCGGAACTCAAGAGCCCCGGCATCTCTGAGTGAGCCTTCTTCCCAAGAAAAGAGATCCCATGGGAGATACCCAGATCCTCCGAGAGGGCCTGCAGCCGTTCCCTTTCCGGACCATCGCCGATGAGGATGGCTTCCGCGTCAAGTTCCTTCAGGATCAGGGGAAATGCTCGGATGAAGTATTCCACACCATTTTTTGGGAAGAGGCGGCGTGGGACCACGATCCTTAGGCGGCCTCCAGAAGGCAGGGCCGGCTCCACACGATGAAAGAAAGTGGTGTCCACACCGTTCGCCAGTGCTTCCACCTTCACTCCGGGGGCCAAATCCATGGCTACCCCGGCAATCTCCTCGCTGGCCGCCAGAGAGTAGTCTGGGATTTGTGCGAGACGACGGAGAATCGGGCGCCAGGCTGGCTTCTCGGCTCGGGTCAGGAAGTGTGAAGTGTGGAAGGTGGCCACCAAGGGGGCCCCTGATCTGATCCGTCCTGCAGCGGCAGGGAGGATGGAGGCGAAAGCCTGGGCATGGATCACATCAGCCTCCCGAGCCAGCGCTCGGGTCTGCGACAAGGAGCCCAGGGAATGGGCGACCCAGCCGACTGGACTCCGACTGGGAAACCAGGTACGAAACACCTGGATGCCGTCCATATCCTCTTCCTTCGGCACCCCTGGAAGGGACCGGGAGGTCACCACCTGAACCCGATGCCCACGGTTCACCAAAGCCCGGGCCAGATAGTAGACATGGCTTTCGAGGCCACCCACTTCAGGAGGGAAGTAGACACAATGAAAGAGGACGTTCACGCCCCGTCCCAGTCCGATGTATCTCGAGGATCTCCAGTTAAGCTCGACGCCACGATATCGGCAATCCGTTCGCCTGCCCTGCCGTCTCCGTAGGGGTTCTGAGGCGGATCCGATTGTTTTCCACGGGTTCCGGTGGCCAAGAGTTCCTGGGCCTCGGTGAGGATTCTGGACCGTTTGGTCCCCACCAGGCGGGCAACCCCAGCCTCTATCCCTTCGGGCCGCTCCGTGGCCTCCCTGAGCACCAGGACCGGGGCCCCGAAGGTGGGAGCCTCCTCCTGAATGCCCCCTGAGTCCGTGAGGACGAGCTCGGCGCGTTTCAGGGCCGACACCAGATCCAGGTAAGCCAATGGGTCTGTAAGACGAATCCGGGGATGGTCGGAGAGAAGCTCCCGAGCCGGCTCCTGGACCTGGGGGTTCGGGTGTACAGGGTACAGAACCTCCACCTCGTCATTCCGGTCGGCCAGCTCCCTGACCGCAGAGAAGACCTCCCTCAGTGGAGCTCCGAACGACTCCCGCCGGTGGGCCGTAAGGAGGATCAGGCGCCGCCCTCCGCCCAGGGCATCTCGTAACGCTTGGTTTTCGGGATCATGGGGTACCCGGGCCGCCTCCAAAAGAGCATCCACCACCGTGTTCCCCGTGACGTGGATGCGATGGTTGGCAATCCCTTCCTTCAGAAGGTTCTCCCGGGCCCCAAGGGTAGGTGCGAAGTGGTGCAATGTGAGGACCCCGGTGAGCCTTCTGAGGATCTCCTCCGGAAAAGGATCCGGATACGGCATTCCCGGGTGTCCACTCCGAAGCCCCGCCTCTACATGCCCTACTCCGACTTTTTCGAAGAAGGCCGCGAGGCTGCCAAAAAAGACGCTTGATGTATCCCCCTGGACCAGGAGGAGATCGGGCCGAAAGCCCTCGATGACCTCCCTCAGGCCGTAAAGACAAGCGTGGGCCACATCATAGAGGTCCTGTCCCTCCCGCATGATCCCCAGGTCGAAGTCCGGAGACATGCCAAAGGCATCCAGGACCTGGTCCACCAACTCGTCATGTTGACCGGTGAGGGCTAGGCGGGACTCCAGTTGGCCGGCCCTTTCTTCCAGGGCCCGAACCACAGGAGCCATCTTGATGGCCTCTGGACGGGTTCCCACGACAACCAGGACCCTGGGTTTGTCTCCCGAGGATCGAGTAGGCATGCCCCCCCTACTTCAGACGGCGACGAAGGGAATCGACTTCATGATGGAGTTGGGCCACCATTTCGGCCATCAGTCCAACTCCCAAAAGCACGAAACCGACTGTCTCCAAGAGGATCACCAGGTACAGAAGAGGTCTGAACCCCATCCCCTCCACGAACCGAAGATAGAAGGCGACGGCACCCACGGCCCCACCCAAGACAATCAGGGCAAACCCCGAAACCCCGAAAAGAATCATGGGTTTTCGGGAGAAGAGGAGAAAAAACCACACCGAAAGGAGGTCGATAAGACCGACGAAAACCCTGAACCTCCCTGAGTATTTGGACACACCCGCCCGCCGAGGATGCAGCTCGATATCGATCTCGGACAGGGAAAAGCCCCTGGCGTGGGCCATCACCACAAAAAACCGGTGCCAGTCATGCCGCATGGGTAGCTGTTCCACTACTTCCCGACGGAAAGCCTTCATGGAGTTCAGGTCCGAGACCGGCACGTCGAAGATTTTGCGGCTCAGCCAGTTATAGATCCCGGAGACCACCGGTTTCTGATAGTCACCTATCTTACGGCCAGTTACCACGTCCCACCCGTCCTGGAGCTTCGCCAGGAATCGGGGGATCTCCTCGGGCAGGTGCTGGAGGTCGGCATCAAAGAGAACCAGATAGCTCCGGTCCGTGGCCTCCGCCGCGGTAACAAGGGCTTCCGTCTTTCCAAGGTTCGTTCGATGTCGAACCACCCGCAGATTCTCCCAGCCCTCCCCTTCCCTTTCGGCCAGCTCAGCTGTGCCGTCATCGGAACCGTCGTCTACCAGGATGACCTCACCCGCCAGCTCGAACTCCTGGAAAGCGTCTTTCAACGCCGAAATCAACTCCCCAATGACAGGAGCTTCGTTGTACGCCGGCACCACCACGGCGAAGTCACGCCGCATCTCGGGGGATAAGGACCCAGCTGCCTCCAGGGCGTTCATGGTTTCGGACGCCTCCAGCGGATAGTCATGGAGTTGGGAGCCTTTATGCTGCCAAGGTCCTAGACCCGTTTTCGCATTCGGGCCGGAAGGATACCCAATTGATCTCGATACTTGGCCAC
>JBDHMC010000217.1:0-4680 GCA_039656355.1 Gemmatimonadota bacterium
GAAGGCCGCCATTTCCGAGATGGAGCCTATCTTCCCTCCCACCACGGTGGCGAAGATCACCTCGGATCAGTCCAAGGACATCGTGATGATGGTGAGCAGTCTGGAGAACAACGTGATCTCCGGCCTGCTCCTCATCATCGGCGTCCTCTTCTTCTTCCTGGGCATCCGTACCTCGATCTTCGTGGCCCTGTCCATTCCCACCTCCCTGTTCCTCTCCTTTCTGGTACTGGGCGTAATGGACGTGAGCATGAACATGATCGTGCTTTTCTCCCTCATCCTGGCCCTGGGGATGTTGGTGGATAATGCCATCGTCATCGTGGAGAACATCTATCGGTATCTGGAGGAAGGATGGGACAGGGTCACGGCGGCGAAAAAAGCCACTGGGGAGGTAGCCATGCCCGTCATCGCCGCCACCATGACGACACTGGCCGCTTTTGCCCCCCTCCTCTTCTGGCCTGGTATGATCGGGGATTTCATGGGATACCTGCCCCTGACCCTCATCATCACCCTTTCCAGTTCCTTGTTCGTAGCTGTGATCATCATCCCGACCCTTTGCTCCATGTACATGCGTCTGGAGGATGCACCCAGGAAACCTCTCACCAAAGTAGCCCGGCGGACGATGATTGGTTTGGCTGGACTCTTCATCTTCATCGTGGCTGGATTCAACTGGCTGACTGCGGTCCTATTCGTCGCCACCGCCGTTCTGGCTGTTGGTGCCCATAGGCTGATCCTCCACAGGGTGGAGGACTGGTTTCAGGAGAAGGGTATACCGGCCTGGATAAGGTCCTATGAGAAACAGCTGTGGTGGTCCTTGGAGCATCGAGCAGTAGTTCTGGCCGGGTCAGCCGGTGTACTGGTCCTTACCGTCATGGCCTTTGGCGTGTTCAACAACGGGGTCGAGTTCTTCCCCGAGAGCATTCCGCCGCGGCAGCTCTGGGTGGACGTTGACGGACCTGTGGGAACAAGGGCCGAAGTTACGAATCGGGTGGCTGCGATCCTCGAGGAGCAGGTCAAGGAGTTCGACGGAATGGCGGACGCCGAATCCGTAGTCACCACCGTAGGAGCGGGTGGTGGGAACTTCATGGAGGAAGGTCCAGGAGGCCCCGAGGCCGGACGGGTGACCATCTCGATCGTGGACTACCAGGACAGGTCTTTCGATGCCTTTGAAACCCTGGCGGAGATGCAGGAAACTGTCGGAAAGAACCTGGCCGGTGTGGACATCACGGTAGACAAGCTCAACGAGGGTGCCCCAACCGGAGCTCCCGTGAACATCGAGATCATCGTGGAGGACCCGTCGGTCCTGAAAACTCTCTCGGAAGAGGTGATCCAAATCCTGGAGGGGGACCCGGTCTACCCCAAACTTGTGGGGTTGGACAGCGACCTGAATGATGCCCGTCCCGAGCTTTCTGTCCTCGTCGACCGGGAGCGGGCTGCCCTCCATGGGCTCTCCACGTCCCAGGTCGCCATGGCGGTCCGAGGTGCCATCAACGGAATCGAGGCCGGCAAGTATCGCACAGGAAACGATGAGTACGACATCATCGTCCGGCTTGCCCCGGAGTTCCGAAACGAACTCAACGCTCTGCAGGACCTGACTGTCATGAATGAGGGCACGCAGGTGCCCCTGGTGTCGGTGGCCGACTGGGAAGTAGGTGAAGGCCTCGGTTCGATCCGACGAAAAGACATGGTCAGGGTGGCTACGGTGAGCTCAGACGTTGCCAGCGGTTACAACAGCACAGCCACCCTAGGGGAAGTGCAGATGACCCTGGCGGGCTTCGAGGCATCGTTGCCTCCTGGATATACGATTCAGTACACCGGTGAGAGTGAAGAACAGGATGAGGCCAGTGCTTTCCTCTCGACAGCCTTCTTGATGGCCTTGGCCCTCATGGGGTTCATTCTGATCTCGCAGTTCAACTCCATCGTGAAGCCGGTCATCATTCTGAGCTCGGTCGTCATGTCCACCGTGGGCGTCCTGGCCGGACTCATGGTGTTCAACATGCCCTTTGTCATCATCATGACGGGGCTGGGGATCATTTCACTTGCGGGAATTGTGGTGAACAACGCCATCGTCCTCATCGACTACATCGATATCCTCCGGGAACGGGATGGGATGGATCGGAGGAAAGCTCTGGTCCAGGGTGGCAAGACCCGGTTCCGGCCGGTGATTCTCACGGCCACGACCACGGCTCTGGGGCTAGTTCCCCTGGCCGTTGGTCTGAACTTCGATTTCTTCGGTCTCTACGGTTCCCTGACGCCGGAGCTCTATTGGGGCGGGGATCAGGCCTCCTGGTGGGGGTCCATGGCGGTGGCGGTCATCGTTGGTATCATGTTCGCCACGTTTCTGACCCTGATCCTGGTGCCGGTGATGTACTCGTTAGTTGACGATTTCACCGCCTTTTTCCGTCAGCACTTCGTGGCTCCGAAGGAAGAGGCGGCCTAGGGCTCCAACTTGGCACCACACCTGGCACCTGGCCCGCCTCGCACGGAGCGCGGCCCGCACCAGGTGGTGAAAGTTCCCGGGTGTTAAAAGTGAGTAAGAATCCGCTCAAACCGGCTTGTTTTGCCCCTTGAGTGGGGAAATGGAAGTTAGCTTAGTCCGGTTCTATGACTTATGACCCTTAGGCGCCTCCGGAGGCGTTAAAACATGAGAAAAGTCCAGGTCCTTTGTGCCTTCCTGGTCGCTGCGGTTCTCTTCCCTCCCTCGGCTCTCAGCCAGCAGGAGGGGGAAGACATCCGGGCGGGGGCCCTCAACGTCTTTTTAGAGTGTGCCGCCAGAGGATGCGAAGCCAGCCACTATCGGACCGAAATCACTTATGTGAACTGGGTTCGGCAGGTACAGGACGCCCAACTCCATATCATCATGACCAGCCAGACTACGGGATCTGGAGATGAGTTCCGCCTGGATTTCATCGGCCGAGGGGATTTGGAAGGCAATGATGACCAGCTGACCTATTCTCACAGCGATACCGATAGCGATGACGCCCGGACCCAGGGCCTCACCGGTGTGTTGGCCGTTGGGGCGGCACGGTACGCCCTCCTGGCCGGTCAGGAGGGGCCGTTCCTGGTGAACACGGGAGGGAATGAGGGCAGAGGCCAGCGGCCGGAGTTGCCACCGGGTCTCCAAGGAGAGGTGAATGACCCATGGGACTACTGGGTGTTTCGAGTCGGAGGAAGCGTCCAGTACGAAGACGAAGACTTGAAAGAGGAGAAGAGGTACTCGTCAAACTTCAGCGCGAATCGGACCACCGAGCTGTGGAAGATCTCCCTTTCGGGAAGGGGATCCTACACGGATACGCAGGGCGAAACCAGTAGCGGCCCTTACGAAGATATTCGGAAGGAAGGATCCGTCGACGGTCGGATTTTCTACTCTTTGGCGGAGCGGTGGTCGGTGGGGCTCGAGGCTGGGGCGTCCACCTCCACTCGGAACAACCAGGACCTGGGGGCCCGCATCGGAACCGGGATCGAATACTCTTTTTTCCCCTATCGGGATTGGACCCGGCGGAGAATGACTGCCCAGGCTCTGATCTATGCTCGGTACTTCGATTACGAACAGGAGACCCAATTCAACAAAATGTCGGAGACGGTCATGGAGGGAGCTTTGAAGTGGGCGCTTTCATTTCGGCAGCCCTGGGGCACGGCAAGCCTCAACGCTTCGGCGGAAGCTTACCTCCATGATCCCACAACCTTCTATCGCCTTTCCTCCGGGGGCCAGTTCAGTGTTCGGATCGTCCGGGGTTTGGAGTGGAACGTCGGCGCAAGCATCTCCTCGATCCAAGACCAGATCTTCATCCCTCTCGAAGATCTTTCGGATGAGGACATCCTTCTGGGTAGGCGGCAGCTGCCCACTGATTCCCAACTGTGCCTCAGTACCGAGTTCTCTTACACCTTCGGTTCTATCTTCAACAACGTTGAGAACAATCGATTAGGGTCCTCCGGTGGTGGCTTCGGTGGGGGGATGGGTGGCGGTTGCAGGAGCAGAGGCTTCTAGGGGGACTTAGGCGTTCCGGTTTCGGCTCAAGGCCGAGACGACCCGAAGGGAATTGCCAAGTGGGAGCCGGAATTCACCCCGGCTCCCACTTTTCTGTTACGCCTGAGTCCCAAAACCCTGACGCCTCACCCGCCGCAGGTTAGTTTGCCCCCATGAAGCCGACCCCCAATCGCTTGCTCCTCCTGGGCGGGGCCCTTTTCGTTCTTGGGACCCTGCTTCTGCTCCTCTGGATGGATGGGGGCTCCAGGCTTCTCATGGGCTTTGGCATTGGGGCGATATTCGTCTCGGCACCGACCCTGGCCGTGGCGGGCTTTTGGATGAAAAGGGTTGGCGATCCCCTGGAGTCCCGGAGAGAACGCCGGCTTTGGCGCAGTGGGCCGCTGGGTCGTTGGTGGCTGGAACGTCGAAGCCGGCTCCCCTGAAACGGTCGCAACCGGCTCCCCTGAACCGGCCGCAACCGGCTCCCTTGAGCCGGCCACTGCCGGTGGTTACCCGAATCGATCCTTAATCATGCCCGACACCTACCAGAACTTTGCGGAGCTGGAATCCAAAGAGAGGGAAGGGGAGGACTGGACCCGGGAATACATCAACCGGGGGTCCCGAATCCTGATCATGGCCCCCCATGGAGGTTGGATTGGGCCCTATACTGCAGAGCTGGCCCGGGCTGTGGCTGGGAACGACTTATCCCTCTACAC
>JBDHMC010000218.1:0-4661 GCA_039656355.1 Gemmatimonadota bacterium
ACTCGGGCAGTTTCCGAGTCGGAGCTGGACCAGGTCACGGACCGGGAATCAAGGGTCCTCCCATCCGACGCGAGTGGTGTAGCTGTGAGTTGGAGGAAGCTTCCGGGCTCCAGGACGCTGGATGAGGGGGCCACCCCCACTGATGTCACAGAAAGGGCATGCACCCCATAACGTCCGAGGCCAGCCAGCTGCCCTGTTGCGGTATGGGATCCCGGGTTCGCAGAGGTATTCGCCATGAGCACCCACTCGCTCCCAGCTACCTTGAAAACCCCAAGGCCGCTCTCCCCTACTCCCTCGGGGACACTCCCTGGGTCATAGTAGATGGTCAGGATGGCGGGCCTGGAGAAAGTTGTCCCCGGCGGTCCGATCTCCCAGCTGCTTCCGGCCACGAAGAGTTCTGAGGCCGGCACCGAGTGGGCGGGCGATGCGGTGAACCAGACTTCCTCTGACAGGGCTCCCGGCGGAACGGAAAGCATCACTGCGCCGTTCGCCAGGACCGCCGTACCTCCTGCGGGCCCAATTCTCTTATCCTCAGGCCCCGTAACGTTGCCGTCACATGCGAAAAAGCTCGCAATGATGAGACACAAGGGAGCGAGGTAAGACCTGCCTCGAACGGCGGGGAGAACGGAGCGCATATCGATTCGCATTCAGTCCAAGAGCACCTGCTGACGAGTGATAATCCAAGCCCTCAACGCATGCCCACACCCACACCAAGCTCCAAGTACTGGTGCTTGGCAGACCTCTCCGTGAGGCCCTGCGGGGAGACCATGTCGTAGTGGCCCACGTTCAAATTTCCGTAGAATGCCAGTGAGACCACACTTGCAACGGGGATCGTGATTCCGGCGCCCACCGTAAACCCGGGCCCCAAGCCCGATGCGGTATGGACGATGATGGCCCCCTCCGGGTTCTCCATCTCAAGGTCCTGGCTTCCAAAGGCCAGGCCTGCGCCTGCGTGGACAAAGAACTGCCAGTAGTCATAAGAGAACGAGACAGACAGGTTGGCCAGCGTGTTGGCGAGGGAGATGGGCTCTGGAATTCCTTCTGGGTCCAACGGCCCCGGTGTTCCGGGTCGACCCCTCCTCCAGAGGTTCACATCGAGGCCCACGCCGAACCCTTTCCCTAGGGGGCGTACCACACCCAGATAAACAGAGAAACTGTTGTCTTCCTCAGGACTCGCGCAGAGCACGCAACCGTCACTCCGCATGCCGTAGCCCAGTCCCAGCACGGCATAGACGGGGGGAAGTGGGCTCCCCTGTTCCACGACGGAGTCGGGATTTGTGACCGTGTCTGTGGATTCTTGAGCCCGGGTGTAGGTTGGGTGAAGGAAACCCAAACCCAGAAAGATCAACAGGAGGGTTACGGCCCTCATCCGTGTCCTTATCCCTTTCCCATTCATGTCCTTTCCCCGTTCAACCTCAATCGTCCTCAACAAAGGGGACGATCTCAACGAGCCGTCCCCCCTCGGACCAGCCCTTACAGAAGGATCGGCAGATGGGAAGCGGTTCTTGAGGGAAGGACCAGGGACAACAAGACTGGGACATCAAGTATACCTGTCTTCCTGCCGATCCTTTCCTTTGGGACGAGAGGCCGTTTTGGTGAACTGAACCGGCCTCTCGGTTCTGCCCTATGACACCTACCAGGGATAGACACTGATCCCATGGCTGAGGAAAGCATCATCCCACGGCCTCGAAAAGAGGCGTTGGAGCTTCTTGAGAGACTGCGGTCCGGGGAGTCCCTTTCCCCGTCCGAACTCAACTTCCGGGGGGTGTCCCTTCCCGGTGAAGACCTGAGTGGCCTCCAGCTTTCCGGGGCCGATTTTACCGACGCCGACCTATCGGGAGCGAAGCTAGCCGGAACCACCCTTTTCAAGGCGACGTGCGTTCACGCCAGCATGGTCGGAGCCGATTTAGAGGGTGCTGAGTTTTCCGGAGCCGACCTGTCCAGGGCCAACCTGGAGGAGGCCAACGCCAAGAGGGCCGGCTTTGGCCTTACGGTCTTGCGAAGCGCCAGGCTGTTCTCTACCAACCTCGAAGAAGCCACACTGACGAAGGCCGACCTCGCCGGCGCCGACCTGCGTTGTGCTCTCCTGAATGGCGCCCGGATTCGAGAGGCGAATCTGACCGAGTCCGACTTCACAGCCGCCGAGCTTCGTGGCGCCGACCTCTCGCTGAGTCAACTGGACCGGGCCGTATTCAACAACGCAGATCTACGAGACAGCCGCCTGAGAGCGGTGGGAAGCTTCGAAACTGCCGAATGGATCGGCGCCGACATTCGAGATATCAACTTCGCTGGGGCCTACCGATTGCGCCGCCACCTGGTGGACGAGAACTACCTATGGGAGTTTCGGAATAGCAGCGCTCTGGGTGGGATCATTTATCACATCTGGAACATCTCGAGCAGGTGCGGCCGGAGCGTGTTCAGGTGGTGCCTCTGGGTGGTCCTCCTAAACCTATTGTTCGCCTGGATCTATACACTGATTGGAATCGATTTCGGGCCGGGAGACAGTTGGGTGGCGCCGCTCTACTTCAGTGTGGTTACGTTGACGACCCTCGGGTACGGCGACATTGTCCCCATATCCTCTGCCGCCAGAATTGTGGCGATGACTCAGGTGTCGCTGGGATACCTTTTGTTGGGAGGCCTCCTTTCCATCTTCGCCAACAAAATGGCAAGAAGGGGAGAGTGAGATGATGGGACTCTTCAAGGGCCGTAACCGAGACGCGCGGGGAGAACTCGAGGGTCTCCTGGGTCACTACGAGGTACCCAATGTGTCCTCCACGGCGATCAACGTGCTCGGTCTCCTCCGTGATCCCGACGCCCCCATGTCCGAGGTGGCCAGACGGGTGGAGACCGATCCGGGCCTCACCGTTCGAATCCTTCGGTTGACCAACTCGGCGGCCTTTGGGTTAATGAGCCAGGTCAGCAATCTCCAACACGCCATCGCGTTACTCGGGCGCTCCCGCCTGGAGTCCCTGGTGCTGACCTTCGCCGCAGCGGATCGACTCCCCGACCGAATGGAATGCATGGAAGCCAGCCTGTTCTGGGCCACGGCAGCCCGGCGGGCGACCCTGGCCCGAATGTTCGCTCAGCACATGCACGCTGCGACGCAGGCCGAAGCGTTTACTGCCGGACTCCTCCAGGACATCGCCGTCCCTCACCTTGCAGGCAACAACCCTGAAGGGTATTCCGCCATCCTCGAACGGTGGCATTCCGACCCCTCGCTTCGGTTGGATGTCCTTGAAAGGGAGCTATTCGGCTTCGATCACGCCAAAGTCGGAGCCCTCATGGCGGAAGATTGGGGGTTGCCCAAGTACCTGGTTCAGGCAATCGGGGGGCATCACGAGCAGGGCAAGAACTCACATGCCGATCCTGCGGTTCGCCTCGTCTCCCTGTTGAATTACTCCTCCGAGAACGACGGGACCGAGTCCCTCAAGGACGCGGCCGAAGCCGAATTCGAGATCGACACGGCCCTGATCGAGGAGATGGTGGACCGGTCCGTCGCAGGTGCCGAGGAATTCGCCGGAATGTTCTTGAACTAGCTCACCGGTTTTCCTGCGGGCCCCTAAGGAATGGCCTAGGACCCTGCCAGTCCCTCCCTGGGTCCGGCCATAAAACGACTCATCTTCCAAACGTCGTCCGGTTGCTTTTCCCACCTGGCGAAAAAGTAGTTCTTGACGTTCATCCGGTCCTCACCGGCGGCTTGAAAGATCTCGTCATATTGGCCGATCTGGTAGGCGACATCCCCATGCACGAAGATCTCAAACGACTCCACGTCGAGTGAGAAGACCTCTCCGCCAGACTCGAAAAACTCTTTGGCGAACGCAAGAACATCATCTCCCGACAGGTCCATCCCGGGCTCGAGCATCCGAGCATCCGGGGTCCAAAACGACGCCCAACCCTCCACATCCTTGGCCAAAGTGATGCGTACATACGCATCCCATCGATCTCGGATGGCCTGCTCGGCGCTGCCGTCCATAAAGCCTCCTGGGTGTGGGAAGATCTCCCTTATCTAACCACACCAACTATTCCTCGCAACAAGGCTGTGGAGGGGGTGATGCAGCATTTGCGCAGGTGGGCAGAAGAGGTCTACTCTCTTCGGCCAAGTTCCAAGAACAACGATCGTGACCTCATGATGGTGAGGGGAACCTCTCGAAAGAGACCCGGTGAGGTCGGTGTACCTTCGACAAGGAGGAGATTCACATGACCGGAAAACGACTGTTGATCGGAACACTCGTGGGGGGAATCACACTCTTCTTGCTGGGTCTCCTTTTTTGGGGATTCCTGTTTGCAGACTTTTTTGCCGCCAATGCCGGCTCGGCCACCGGCGTCGGTCGGGATAGCGTTCTTTATTGGGCCAGTATTCTGGGGATTCTGTCCCTCAGTTGCCTGGTCACCCTGGCCCTGGGTTGGACCGGCGCTTCCTCCGTCCTCGACGGTTTGAAGACAGGCGCCATCGTAGGGTTCCTGATTTGGTTCGGGGTGAACATGATCTTCTACGGAAACTTCCACCTGTCGAACCTGACCGGCGCCCTGGTTGATCCCATCCTGGAGCTCGTCCGCACGGGGATCGCCGGCGCGGTGATAGTAGGGGTGCTCGGGAAGGTCGAAGAAGGGTAAACCCGTCCAGGAAGCCTTGGTGGAGAGAGCAACGGCCCCCTAAGCCT
>JBDHMC010000219.1:0-4644 GCA_039656355.1 Gemmatimonadota bacterium
ACTATCGCCTGCTTTTCGGCCGCTCTCCCGTCCACACGTTCGGTCGGACCACCAACAACCGCCTTCTCTCGGAGGTCATGGACGAGAACGGAGTTTGGGTGAACCGGAAGGTGGCTCAGCGGTGGGGGTTGGCTAACGGGGATCGGGTTTACCTCCAGAATCAAGATGGGGTCCGGTCTAGCTTCAGCGCCCCGGTGAAGGTCACAGATCGAATCCATCCGGACGCCGTTTATGTGGTCCATGGCTACGGCCGAAAAGCAAAGGGGCTGAAGCAAGCCTTTGGGAAGGGGATCGACGACGCAGAGCTCGTCACCAGGGTCAAGACGGACCCCATCATGGGTGGCACCGGGATGAACGTGAACTTCGTCACTTTCCTGAGGGCTTCGGATGTCGATGCGGCTGCGGAATCGGCTACGGCCCAGGAGGAAGTTGACGGCTCCGGGGGCCTGATCCGACCCGGAAGGGAGGTGGCCGTATGAGCGACGTTCGCTATGGCATGGCCATCGACACCAGGACCTGCGTCGGCTGTGCGGCCTGCGTCATTGGGTGCAAGACCGAAAACGATCTCGCTCCGGACTATTCCAGAGACTGGATCTATACCCTCCTCGAGGGGGAGTATCCCGACATTCGCATGACGATTCAGTCGGAGCGGTGCAACCATTGCGAAGATGCTCCCTGCGTGACCGTCTGCCCTACGGGATCCTCCCATTACGGACCTGGTGGGACGGTGCAGGTGAATCCGGACAAGTGCTCCGGGTGCAAAGCTTGTATCACCGCCTGTCCTTACGATGCCCGACACATCGACCCGAGGAGCGGAGCCGCCGACAAGTGCACCCTCTGTATGCACCGATTGGAGGCAGGCATCCCCACAACGTCCTGCCAGGAGATCTGCCCGACCCGGAGTATCTATGTGGGAGATTTGAACGATCCCGATAGCGAGATCTCCAGGGTTCTGGCCATCCGCGAGTGGTATGTCCTTAAGCCTGACGCAGGGACGAAGCCCAAGCACTTCTACCTGAAGTGAGATTGATGAACGAGTTTACGAACACACGACACAACCATCTTATCGATCCCACTATGCACGTATGGGGTTGGGAGATTCCACTTTACCTCTTCTTGGGTGGCGTAGTTGCGGGACTCATGATCCTCATGGGACTTCGCCTTTTGCGGCAGACCGACGAGGAACCCTCCACGGCTCTTTCCCTCATGCCCTGGATGGCCCCCATCGCCATCTCGGCCGGGATGTTCTTCTTGTGGCTTGACCTGGAAGATCCCTTCAATGCCTGGAGGTTCTATCTGACCTTCAAGCTGACCTCACCCATGTCATGGGGTGCCTGGATCCTTCTCGGGGTCTACCCGGCCTCGATCCTTTTGGCCTGGGTCACCACGCCGGAGAGAATCAAAGGCCCCGTTAGGGAACAGCTCGGCCGCCTCGCCCTCTTTCGGACGGTGGAGAAGTGGGCCGAGGGAAACCTCCCGCTCCTGGCGAGGCTGAACATTCTCATGGGTGCATCCCTGGGGATCTATACGGGCGTCCTGTTGGGGACCATGGCCTCCCGTCCCCTCTGGAACTCGGCCCTTCTTGGTCCTCTCTTCCTGGTGTCAGGACTCTCTACCGGAGCCGCGTTCATGCTTCTGTTCGGACTCACCGACAACGAGCGGAAGTCTCTCGGTCGAGCGGACATGGCTCTCATTACCGTCGAGTTGGCTCTCCTGGCGCTCTGGATGATGGGGTTGGCTACCGGGGGAAGCTCCTCCCAAGGGGCTCTGTCGGTCATCTTCGGCGGGCCCTACACAGCGGCGTTCTGGACGTTGGTGGTGGCATTGGGATTGTTGACCCCTCTAGTGGGGGAGTGGTTGGAGTACAAACACGGAGCCGTCCCCGGCAAGGGCACGGCCATACTGGTTCTTCTCGGTGGATTTGCCCTTCGATGGATCTTGGTCTTTGCTGGCCAGGCCACTGGGTGGGTTTCCGAAGTCGCCATGAGGTAATAGACAGATGAAAGCTAAGGAATACTGGAATCCCTATGTGGCTGGAGTGATCCTGGGCCTCGTTCTTCTGGCAGCCTACCTGGTGGCCGGAAACGGCCTCGGAGCCACGGCGCTGCCAAAGCGGAGCCTGGCTTTGGTGGGGAGTCAGATGGCTCCCGAGTGGACGGCCCAGAACACGGTGTTGAAGAGTTATGTGGCCGATGGGGCGTCTCCCCTCCGCAACTGGCTGGTAGTGGAAGTGATCGGCGTAATCCTCGGCGGTTTCCTGGGGGCCATGAGTGCCGGACGTTTGGCTAGAAAGGTGGAGAAGGGCCCCAATATTTCGGTTCGGGGCCGCCTCACTTACGCCATGGCGGGAGGTGTGACCATGGGGTTTGCCGCTTCTCTGGCCCGGGGTTGTACCTCAGGGCAGGCGCTGAGCGGGGGCGCCGGTTTGGGCACTGGGAGCTGGGTGTTCATGCTCATGGTATTTGCCGGAGGCTATTCAGTGGCCCACCTGGTGAGGAGGCAATGGACATGAGCGGCGCAATTTTCCCGCTGACCTTCCCCACGGACGACCTCCGGCTCCTCACAGGGATTCTCATCGGTTTCGGCTTCGGGTTTGTCCTGGAGCGGGCCGGGTTCGGAAATGCCAGAAAGCTGGCGGGGCAGTTCTACCTGAACGACATGACTGTCTTCAAGGTGATGTTTACCGCGATCCTGGTGGCAATGGTGGGCCTTTACGGTCTGGCTTCCGTGGGTATGGTGGACATGTCCATGATCTGGATTAACCCCACCTTTATTCCTGCCCAGGCCGTGGGTGGGTTTCTCCTGGGCATTGGCTTCATCATGAGTGGTCTTTGTCCGGGGACCTCGGTGGTCTCCATGGTTTCTGGCCGGATCGACGGTTGGGTGACCTTCGTGGGGATCTTCCTGGGGATCGCCCTCTTCACTCTCACGGTAGACTGGGTACCTGGGCTCCATTCCCTCTACCTGGCTGGGTCCGGTGAGGTCTCCCTCCTTCATGAAGTAATGGGTGTGCCGGCCTTGGTTCTGGCCCTGGTGATGGTAGCCGGCGCCGTGTTGGCCTTCGTGGGTGCCGAAAAGGTGGAGGCGATTTTTCAGGCCAAGCGGAGTCCGGTGGAGCTGTCACCACCTTCCCGCCCTGGAATCAAGCTGGCGATGGGAGGCTCCCTGGCGCTCTTGGCAGTAATCACACTGACCGCAGGAAGCCCGAGCCCTGATACTACCCCCGTCCCCCTGGCGTCCATGGCTCCTTTGAGCCTCGCCGAGTCCCTTATCGAACGGCAGGCGGGGATCCTGATTCTCGACTTACGAGCCGATCCTGAGGCTGAGCGGGGGATTCCAGGTGCTGTGGCCGGTACAGATCCGGTGGCTGTTGAGGCGCTCTTGAGTGGGATGCCTGAGGGAACCACGGTGGTCGTCTTTGATGAGTCCGGTACCATCACTCATGCTCCCCCCGATTGGCCGGGGAGCCTGGAGTATAGGTTCCTGGAAGGCGGGCTGTTCGGGTGGCAGGAGGAGGTTCTAACGCCTCTAGAGTTGTGGGGTAGCTCCCTAGCGGAGCGGGAGCGGGTCCAGCGGCAAAACCAGATATCGGCTTTCTTTTCTGGGGCGGCGGTTCAGAACTCATCGGTTGCCGCACCGCCGGCGATGATGCCAGCCGGCGGGGGAGGTAAGAAGCCTAAAGCTGGAGGTTGCTGAGGTTTAGGGCAGTGGAGGACCCTCCGGCTGTGCGCTGTGGGTCGCGGGCTCAGCGCCAGGATTTCCGTGAGGAGACCCTTCCTGTCGTCAATCTAGAGTAGTGCGATGTTTCCCGACGGCATATAGTTCGTTCAATGGGTTTTCAGTCTCCCTGATGACTCGCGTAGGTTCTCTTGACCAGGGAATCGCCAAAAAACGCAGTCAGCGGAGGCACCACGAGGGGTCGGCGGTTTTTCCGCTGGCCCCTCGATTGTTTTCCCTCCAACTCACGCCGGTGGGCTGAAACTACCCCCGTTTTCCGACTTCCTGTCGGAGAGTATCCATCGGCACTTCCTCGAGCGTGGGGTGACCTTCCGGCAAGACCCCCTCGGGCATGTGGCTAGCCCCTGGCGCCGTGGCTCCCATCCCCCCGCCGGGACCGAGCATCCCCAACAAGTCCGGGCCGGAAACCTCGAGCTTCTCTCGGAGGGACCGGGTGAGAGCAGTGTCTCCCAACGCCATGGCCGCCAAGAGACTCCCAAACTGAGGTACCGGGTGGTCGGGGTGGATATCCAACGCTTGGCCGAACGAATCGAGAGCGTCAGTGTACCGACCTTCCCGTTGAGCTGCATTCCCCTGGTTCACCAGGAGCTGAGCCTGATCCGAAAGGGGTTGGGAGGCTGTCTGGCCGTCCGTAGCAGGGAGTCCCTCCTCCCCGTTCCCTCCGCAGCCTAGCATTGGTAAGGCGACAAGCGTCCCGATCAACACCCACCCGCTGGCTGAGAATCCGAGTTCCTTCAACACGTGTTTCCTTTCTCTTCCGGCAAGAATAATCAAGGAGGCCTGTCAGGGAGGGACCTCGAACCCCGACGTCCCTCTCTGATTATTCTTGCCGGAAGAGAAAGGAAACACGTGTTGAAGGAACTCGGATTCTCAGCCAGCGGGTGGGTGTTGATCGGGACGCTTGTC
>JBDHMC010000220.1:0-4620 GCA_039656355.1 Gemmatimonadota bacterium
CTTGGCTTCGGCCTCAGGAGCAGCTTCCTCTGGCTTGGCTTCGGCCTCAGGAGCAGCTTCCTCTGGCTTGGCTTCGGCCTCAGGAGCAGCTTCCTCTGGCTTGGCTTCGGCCTCGGGAGCGACCTCCTTCTCGGCCTTCTCGGCCTTCTCAGCCTTCTTGGCCTCCTTGGCTTTCTTAGCTTTGGCCTCCGCCTCGGCTTCCGCCGCAGCCTTGGCTTCAACCTCTGCCTCAACCCGACGACGCTCCGCCAGAGCCTCCTTGTGAGCTGCCCTCTCCGCCTCTTTGTCGATCTCCCCAATGGCCACCGTTTCGTCTCCGCCCTTACGGGCCTTTTTGACGAGATTGGCCACCGTACGGGAAGGCTTCGCGCCTTTCCCTTCCCAGTACTCAACCCTTTCAAGGTCCACCACAAGGCGGGCAGGGTGGGATAGAGGCTTGTAATAGCCGAGGCTCTCCACGAAACGACCGTCCCGCGGGGATTCACTGTCGGCTACCACGATGCGGTAGTGAGGCTGCTTTTTCCGGCCCATCCGCCGGAGTCTAATCTTGATGGGCATGGTCCCTCTTCGGTGTTTGAGCGCTCCAGCTCATCACCCGATGAGCTGGAAAAGCAGCAGGTCACGAGGGCATAAAGCCCCGAACCTGCTTCATGATCTTTTGCATCTCCTTAAACTGCTTCAGGAGGCGGTTCACTTCCGATACCGGCCTCCCACTGCCCTTGGCAATGCGGGCTCTCCGGGATCCGTCCAGGATTTCCGGCTTCTTCCTCTCCGCAGGAGTCATGGAGAGGATGATGGCCTCAATATGCTTCATTTTCTTTGGATCGACGTTCCCAATAGGAAGCTTCGACCCTAACCCCGGAATGAGCTTCACCAGCTGCTCCAAGGGCCCCATCCGTTGCACCTGCCTGAGCGTGGTGAGGAAGTCCTCAAGGGTGAAACGCCCCTTCCCTAGGACCTTCTCTTCCAGGCGTGCCTGATCCCCATGATCCATGGCCGCCTGAGCTCGCTCCACCAACCCAACCACATCCCCCATCTGGAGGATCCGCCCTGCAAGCCGTTCCGGGTCAGCCGAATCCAGGGAATCGACCCCTTCTCCAACCCCCACAAACTTAATGGGCTTCCCCGTGACTCCATGGATGGAGAGCGCCGCCCCACCCCGGGCGTCTCCGTCCATCTTCGTCAAGATCACGCCTGAAAGGTCCAGGGCATCGTCGAAACCCTGAGCGATATTCACCGCTTCCTGCCCGGTCATGGCATCGGCCACCAGGAGAATCTCCTGGGGCTGGAGCGCGGCTTTGAGAGCCCGAAGCTCATCCATCATGGGCTCGTCGATCTGAAGCCGACCTGCCGTGTCCACCAAAAGGACCTGTTTTCGCTCGGCCATGGCCCGGCTCAATCCTGCCTGAGCCACGGAAAGGACATCCTCTCCCTCCCCACCCGTATGAACCGGGAGGTCCACCTGAGCCCCAAGGTCCATGAGCTGATCCACGGCCGCAGGTCGATACAAGTCGCAAGCCACCATCAGTGACTTCTTGCCCTGACGAGCCAGCCTTTTGGCCAACTTCGCCACCGTGGTGGTCTTCCCCGACCCCTGGAGGCCGACCATCATGATGACCGTTGGCGGAGCAGGGGCCCACTGGATGCCTGTCGCCGCTTCCCCACCCAGGAGAGTCACCAACTCTTCATGCACGATCTTGACGATCTGTTGCCCCGGAGAGACAGACTTCAGGACCTGGTCTCCCAGCGCCTTCTCCTGGACGCGCTTCAGGAACTCCCGAGTCACCTGGTAGTTCACGTCAGCTTCCAGGAGCACCCGCCGTACCTCTCGAAGCCCCTCCCGGACCATGGGCTCCGTGAGGAGACCACGCTGCCGAAACTTGGCCAGAACTCCGTCCAGCTTCTTACTTAGGTCGTCGAACATGACTCCAGGGGTCCTCGGGCCTTCCCGCCGCTTCCTCGGAACCAGCAAAGCTTGATAAGCTAGCCATATCAAACGTTCTTCTCAAGCCAGTCTCCGACCCTCAAGAGCCCACACCAAAAAGTAAACGCCGCCCATGAGGGACGGCGTTTACCTCCTAATTGTCCTTCTAGAAGGCTGTTGCGGATGTGGGGTGCGGCCGCGCAGAGGGGTCTACGCCACCAGGATGATCTGCCTCCTGCGACTCCCTACCCCAATCATCTCGATGGGCGTGGAGGTGATCTCCTCAATACGGTCCAGGTATGCCCGGGCGTTGGATGGGAGATCTTCGAGTCTCCGGGCCTCTCCTGTCGAGGCCTGCCATCCCGGTAGCGTCTCATAGACCGGCTCTACATCGGCCAGGGACCCGGTGTCGGCTGGAAACTCGGTCATGTCCCCCTCCGCCGTCCTATAGGCGGTGGCGATGGAGATCTCCGGTAGCGTGTCGAGGACGTCCATCTTGGTCAGAGCCAGTCCCGTGAGCCCGTTGACTCTGACGGAATACCGAGCCAAGACGCCATCGAACCAACCGCACCGCCGGGGGCGTCCGGTGGTTGCTCCGAATTCCGAACCCAGGGTCCGGACTTTTTCATCCATCTCCGGAGAGAACGCGGTGGGAAGGGGGCCGTTTCCGACCCGGGTGGTGTAGGCCTTCATTACACCCAAAACTCGGCCGAGAGCCGTGGGCCCGATTCCCACTCCGGATGCGGCTCCCCCTGCCGTTGTGGTGGAGGAGGTCACGAACGGATAGGTACCATGGTCAATGTCCAAAGCCGTCCCCTGGGCCCCCTCCAGAAGTACGTTCTTCCCGGCCTTCAGAGCCTCGTGGATTTCGAGTCCCACATCAGTCGCCAGGCCCAAAAGCCGCTCCCGGATAGCCAGGGTTTCTTCCACACATCCTTCTGAACCCCCGAGGTCCGGAAAGCCCAACTCGGTGAGTTTGGATCGAGCCCGCTCTCGCTCTTCCGTCAGCCGGCTCCTTGCTCCCTCTTCGTCCTTCAGGTCCACCACCCGCAACCCCCGCCGCCTGACCTTGTCTTCGTAAGCCGGCCCGATTCCTCTTCCCGTGGTACCGATCTTCTTGGTGGTTTTCCCCTCCCGGCCCTTATCCAGGAGCTTGTGGTAGGGGAGGAGGAGGTGGGCCCGGAGGCTCACACCTACCCGACCATCCAGCGACACTCCCCTTGCCTGGACCCCATCGTACTCGTGGAGAAACTGGATGGGATCCAGGACCACACCGTTACCCACCAAACATCGCTTTTCGGGGTGTAGGATCCCTGAGGGAATCTGATGGAGGATGAACTCCTCATCCCCCACGTGGACGGTATGGCCAGCGTTGGCCCCTCCCTGATATCGGGCAATGATGTCCGCTTGTTCAGCCAGGACATCTACGATTTTACCTTTTCCCTCGTCTCCCCACTGCCCTCCCACCACCACTGTGCAGCCACCGCTGCTCACGCCATCGGACACGGGAATCACGGCTCCTTCCCAGGGCCAGGCTCGAGGGTTACGGCCCGACCGGTGCGCAAAAAGAAAGGCCCTCCACAGGGGAGGGCCTTTGACTCATTCATCCTCCGGGGAAAGCTAGACCGGTGTGGAATGGGGGTCAACCATCCAGAACCCCGTTCCGAATCAGAGTTTCTCGGACTGTCGCCCTTCCCTTTTCGGCCAGGGGGCGAATGGGCGGGCGGGGCTCACCGCCCCGATAGTTCAGGAAGTCCAAAGCCACCTTTACCCCGGGGACTCCGATGGCCCCAACGATGTCATTGTGGATGGGGCCAATCTGTTGTTGGAGACGGCCCGCCTCGGAACTCCGTCCGGTCTTGAAGGCCTTGAAAAGATCTCCTGACGGGCCCGGTACCATGTTGGCCACCGCCACGATTCCACCCACCGCCCCAACCTCCAGAGCCGGATAGAAGAGTGCACCGCTGCCCACCAGAATCTGAAATCCGGCCCTGCATTGCTCCACCAACTCTCCCACCAGCTCCAGGCTCCCCCTGGAATCCTTGATCCCCACGATGTTCTCGTGGTTGGAAAGCTCTGCCACCAATCCTGTGGGGAAGTCCAGGGTGCTCATTCTCAGGGGGGCCTGGTACACGATAACCGGAATGGGAGAGCCCTCTGCCACGGCGAGATAATGCTCACGAAGAGCTTCCGGGGTCATGGCCCCTTTGTAATAGGCGGGCGGTTGGACCAACACAGCGTCTGCACCCTCATTGGCCACAGCCCGGGTAAGGCGGAGCGTGGCCCGAGTCGATTCCAGTCCAGTTCCCACGGTGAGTAGGATGTCCTCATCGAGGACCTCCCGAGCCCCCCGAACCAGCTGCAACCGCTCCTCCTCATCCACCAGGACGGCCTCCCCGGTGGTCCCGGCTATGACGATCCCCCGGATCGAAAAGTCAGCCCATTGACGAAGGTTCTCCTGCATGGCGGGGAGATCGATCTCCCCCGTTCCTGGCAGGAATGGAGTCACTGCCGGGATGAACACACCACTGAGATCTATCACCTTAAAACCTCTCGGTTATCCGTCACCCATCATGTTATTCATCTCGTCGACCAGACCGGCTTGTTCCACTCCACCGCCTCCTCCGCCCTGCCCGGTGCTACTGGTCCCAAATACGTTCATCTTCAGGTCGAAATCGGTGGGGTTATTTGCGTTG